>JBBABN010000032.1:0-3183 GCA_041657665.1 Minisyncoccota bacterium | reverse complement strand
ATTCACGATTCTTATGACTGCCATCGCGGCTATCTACATACTTTTTGCTCCATTTGCATTCCACTTGTTCTTCCCTGCTTATACCGAAGCAATATGGTATTCCCAGATTTATGCACTCGCACTCATACCACTCGGGAGCATATTCCCTAACACAGCACTTCAGGCACACGCCGCGAACAAAGAACTGTACATTCTCAATATTGTCTCCTCAGTATTTCAGATTGGCATTCTCTTCCCAGCAATCGCCTATTACGGCCTCTTCGGAGCTGTTATTGCTCGTATCTTAAGTCGCGTATTCAATCTTGTTATAAGTGTGGTGCTTCTCAACATGTACGGGAAGCACGTTTCGTCATGAAGAAAATTCTGAATCTTATAAAGAACGGTATTCTTAACTTCTTTCTCTGAAAAAAGGGAAATCCTTATTCCACGCCGTTTGAATTTCCTCCTGCAAGTTGATATATCTCAAATCGTTCGGTCCTAAAAATCGGTTTGGTACCGAGCGAACGACTAATATTCCACGATGGGTCATTTTGCGTGTCCCACACAACGAGAGATACTCCGAGTGCGGAGAGTTGTAATGTGATGCTTTGGCGCGCGATCTTTTTATAATCGTTCGCATATTGTGTCAGGAGCGAGTCTGGAATTGCTTCATATGATCCGTGCTGGTCGCGCCAATACACGCCAAAGAGACGGTTCGCAATGTCTTCACGTTCACTCTGCATGATCGTGAATGCAGAAACAGGAGTAATCTTTCGTAATGTGTATTCAAAAAAAAGACGGTCTTCTAGAAACTTTTGTGGGACCAAATAATATTCTGCGTCGCTATTATTTGGTGCATCTTGTTTTGTATAGATTGGGATATAAAGCGACAGATCCCTACTTGCCCAAACTGACTGCCCTACTGGTAGAGTTTGTAGAAAGGCGAGCACTGATGCATACTCCTGCACCTCGAGCGCTTGTGAATACTGTGCTGTATATGAAGCTCTCTGTATCAATACTGCACTTATAAAAATCACCCCTAAACAGGTAGCATACAACATGCCACGTATTATTTTTACAGAAAACAATCGTTCAATAAGAAATACAGAAAAAAGAGCTATCACCATTCCAACCAAAGGCTTCGTTATGTACCAGTGATAATGTGCAGATTGGAGCGCGACCCCAGTAATAACTTGTTGATTAAGAAGAATAGCGAGCGCTATAATACTAATAGCGAAGAATGGCCGTGACGATAAAAACCGTCTAGGCCAGACAAAAAGGGACGCAACAAGCACAATGATCCAAAAACCAATAACTAGTGAATTCGTATGAATTAATCCTTGACGTAACGACAGGTCGCTAAAAACAGGACTCTGTTGCAGTTCAAAAAGATTTAATAAGAACGGAACTAGAGTCATTAGACCGACTGCAATACTCGCAACAAGAGCTTTTGCTCGCGGATAATCTCTACGATACAAAAACCAAATTATCGAGAGTCCGAAGACAGTAAAAAGAAATGACGAGACGTATGGTGATATATAAAGCGAGCTTCCAGCGAGAAGTCCAAGAGTGACGATCGACGACAGTGTCGGCATTCTGTTTTTGAAAAAGAAAAGAACTAAAATAAGAAGTGCTGAAAAAAGAAAGATCGCACTCACTTCAGGATTGATCGGACGCGAGTAGAGTAAGAAACTTGTTATTGGCGCTCGGCCGGTTATCACTCCAATAAACAATGTTGGACCTCCAAGAATTGCATCGCCGACCACCACAAATACAGATGCAAGTAACGCTCCAGACGAAGAAGCACAGAGGCTATAGACTAACAAGTATACAAGCAACACGATAATGAACGGGAACACAAATTTGGCGGCAACATTAACGGCTTCTGCACTCATTGAGAAAAGTTTCCCAAGACGTGCAACAATATTTTCGCCCAAACCTGGAACAAGATAGGGCTGACTCTTCTGTGAGAGAAAAACATTGCCGAGCCCTGGGTAACCATCATACACATCTTTGATGCGAGATGTGTAATGTTCTTCTGCATCTGAACCAGTCATCGCTATACCTGCGTAGGATGGTGCCACATGTGCGAAATAGAATGATGGAGCGACGCAGAGAATCCCAACAACAAGAGCGGACAGAAGTGCCCCGACGTGGCGTGAGATTTTTTTTCTGCGAAACTCGATGCGAGAACGAATGCGCACCATTGCGACAATTGCTAATATCCCCTCTCTCCACACTTGCAACTTCGTAGCACGATTCGGATAGCGATACTCATTCCACACAACAGGAACTTCTCTCACAGACAAACCAGCGAGACGTGCACAAGAAAGAAATTCAACATCAAAAAACCATGATGTCTCGCGACCTTCAGCTAGCACCGAACACCCTTTTTTATTCATCACCTTCAATCCACATTGTGTATCTTTAACCCCAACAGGGACGATTAGATGAGCACACATGTTAAATATCTTTGAAGTAAGTGTCCTCCACCACACACGTGTTATTTTCGTTTCATCGAGCAAACGCGAACCAACAACGATATCACCCTGCTTGTGTACCATTTCAAACAACCGAAATAGTTCGTCGGGGCCAACCGATAGATCAGCATCAATAAAGGCAAAATAGTCTGCCTGCGAAGCTAAAGCGACGGTACGGACAGCAATTCCCTTTCCTTTTTCCGAAATGCGCATGACCGACACTCGCGATTCACCCATACTCTTTGCTGCCGCACTGGTTCCGTCAGTCGAAGCATTGTCGGCAACAATGATATGGCACTCAACTTCTGGATGTTTGTCCGCTTCGGCAAGAACAGCGCACAAAGTCGCCACGATAATTTCGCTTTCGTTATAGGTCGGTATGCAAATATCGAGTTTATTCATATACAAGATCGGCGAATCATGTAACGAGAGCAGAGCAGATCGATACCCGCAGCGACAAAAAGCGCGATGAGTGGCAATACTGCAAGACGCAATCTCGCTTCAACACCGAAACCAAGTGCGGTCGAGTCAATAGCAGAAAGCAATATGATGCTGCCAACAAGAATCGAAACACGTCGATTCTTAATTATAAAAGCTCCGAAAATCGCGCATCCAAAAAGAATCACGGTCATGATTCTTCCAAATATAGGCACGAAAAATTGCCGTTTGAGTTGGTCACCAATTTGCGAGAGCGCAGCAAAACCTGTTTTCGCTGCCGGTAATT
>JBBABN010000031.1:0-3320 GCA_041657665.1 Minisyncoccota bacterium | reverse complement strand
GAGTGACTGAACAACTTGATGTATTCGTCGAACTCCACGAGACCGTTGCTGATGAATTGTATGGAATTGGATTGGCAGGAGAAGAAGTGATAGAGGCGGTTGGGGCGGGAGGAGGATTGACTGCCACTGTTACCGAAGAAGAAATATCTTCTCCATTGACCGCATTAACACAAGTGAAAGTAAAAGTAGTGTTGGAGTAAAGAGGATCACTTAATCCACTTCCAGAAGTAGTTCCTCCGTTAGACCATGGCCCACTCGCAGTACAGCTAAAAGCAGCACTAGAGGTCCAAGTCAGAGCTGTTCTAGCACCATACGCCACAGGATTCGGATCAGCAGTGAGAAGCACGAAAGCGGCAGCATTCGCTGAAGAAGCTCCTATGAAAAAAAATAACGGCAAAACTAATAGACCTGCTAGGTAGAATCGTCTATGAAATTTCATACTGTTTCTTGTAGTATACCCCTTATCTATATATCCATACTAGGACTTTCTGAGAGTGTTGATAACTAATTATTCGCAAGAAAGTCGATATTGGACTGGATAGAAGATACCTTCGCCATTACCTGATTTGCATACGTTTGTCCTATACCAGCCCACCTACTGCCAGCATAATACTTAGCCGCAGCAGTATGTTCAGCAGTATATCCACCAGCATCCGCACCCAAATCACTCAGATACAGCGACATCGCCATAATAGCGTCCCTCGGATCCCAAGGATTCGCGATTGATTTCCCATTCCCTTTCGCAACACGAGAAGCATAAGATTTCCAAGTTGAAGGAATAAACTGTGCTGGCCCCATCGCACCTCCCCATCCACCAGCACTCGCGATCGGACAAGAAACAACTTGTTTATGAGGATCGAATCCAAGATCGAGAGAAAGTGCCAGAAATGGAGGAACATCGCGCGTTGGACTCATAACCTTTGCAAATGCAGTCCCCGTATTTTTACCAACACCCGCACCGGTCGCGTCATTTTTTAGATAACACTGTCCAACATTTGCGCCAAGATTTGATTCTTGGGTCAGGATAGCGAGCACGAGCGCTGGATCAACACCAGTCACTTTCTGTGCTGTTTGTGCATACTGAAGTGCCGTACCGAAAGAAATGGCGCCCGCATCACGCAGTGGGAAGAGCGCGGCACGAATCGCTGCTGCCTTCGCTTGTCGATCAGCAAGCACTTTCTGATATTCAGCTTCTTGATTTGCGGTTATTGAAAGGAGTTGTTGTTTTTGTGTTTTGTCAGAAGAAATCTGTTTTTTTTGCGTCTCTACCACATATTTCGCATCAGCTGTTGCATTCTGCTTTGCTGCTAAATCGGCTTTCTCTTTTTCTGTTTGTGTCTTGGTGTCGCGAATATCGGCAAAAAGATTCTGGAGATCGGTCTTAATAGAAACGAATGCATCGAGGTCACTAAAAAAACTAGAGACATCCTGCGAACCTAATGCAATACTCACCACCGAATATTCGTCGAGCATCTGCGTCTGACGTAAAATTGAAGCAAGTGATTCTTTACCACGAGTAATACGATCCGAGAGTTGTACGATGACTGCATTCTTCTGCACTATCTGTGAAGATAGCTGTTTTATTGAGATATTTTTTGCATCAATCTGCGCTTGTGCGGCTTTGATTTTTGCGTTCAGTGTAGTGACATCCCCCTGAAGAGTATTTTTCTTCGCTTGAGTGTCTTTAATGATCTGTTGTTGCACCGCAATTTCTTTCATGAGAGCGTCATACTTTGCGCACTCATCGGGTGCTTTTGCACAAGAAGCTCGCTCCTCTGGAGTAAGTTCTTGTGCTTTTGCGTTATGCTCTGATACAACAAAACTGCCGCCGCAAATCGCACATACAACAAAAAATACCAGAACTACTTTTCGAAACATCTCTCCAGTATACCTGATTTTTTCGTTGAGATTCTAACAAGCAAAAATCACGCCGAAAATGAGCGCATTACTGGCGCTGGTTATTTTTCCTCAGTTGTTTCAGTTTCCTCTTCTTCTTTACCCTTCTTCTCTACTTCAATCGAAGCGATATCTGCTGAAGCAACAGCTTCTTCTTTTTCTTCAACGACTTCTTGTACAAGTACAATAACTTCTTCTGGTTCTGTAACAAGCGTAACACCTACTGGAAGCTTGATATCTTTTGCGTGAATTTGGTCATCAATAACAGCGAGTACGGATACATCAACTTCGAGACTGCGAGGAAGATTCATCGGGTCTGCTTCGACTTCAATCTCATGGAGTACTTTCACGAGATTTGCACCTGCTTCCACAGCGGGAGAAACACCGACGAAAACAATTGGGATAGCAACCTCAACTTTCTCACCCTTCGTGACCGCATAGAAATCAACATGGCGCGGACGATTCGTCAGAGGATCAAGATCGACTTCGTGAATAAGTGTTGGGAGCGGTTCACCAAGGCCAGTAAGAGAAACAATGGTCGCTTCTCCGGCTTCTTGGAGTATTTTTTCAAATGCGACCGATATAATAGAAATCGGCGTGGATTCGTGGTGTGCGCCGTAGACCACACCCGGAATAGAGCCAGACTGACGCAAAGCGACCATAGTCGCGCCATCTTCTCCGCGCTTTTCAACTTGTAACGTAAGCATATTCTTGAGTATGCCGTATCTGCTTATTTTACGCAAGCAAAAGTCAGTAAGGAGTTAACGCAACATTCTGCAATATGTGTTACCCTCATAGTTGTTCGAAATAACCAGCTCACCACTGCAATTCTGATAGGTTCCGTTTAAAAACCATCGAACCTCAATTTTCGTACACATATCATCAATACGTTCTGCACATTTATAGATATATCCCTCATGCGACCCAACCATCGGACCTCCTGGAGCTTTGCTTATTACCTTTGAAAGCTCGTTATCGAGCATCGTACCTTGCACGATTCCGTTGGTCCAACATCTTCCGTCTGAATATTCCCCGAGACAACGATAACTTAAGGTACCCGAATCTGGATACTCTCCATAAGCATCATAGTAGAGTTCAAACACTGTCGCATATTGTTTTATTTGTGCCTGTGTCGCTGCGACCTGCCCTTTTACTCGTGCAGTATTTAACGAAGCGAGTACGACAGACGACAAAAGTCCGATGATAGCAATTACCACCAGAAGCTCGATAAGTGTAAATCCTCGCATGAGTAATACCGAGTGTTTCTTCTTCATGGATAGTCTATGAGTGATCTATCCTCACTCGGGCTCACATAGGCATGTTTACCATCCGTATTCATAATAAAAACACCAATCGTAATAATCACGATGACCACCGTAAGCACCAAAAGAATCTTTGACGCTCCTGCTTCGTCTTTCGCTAAA
>JBBABN010000030.1:0-3678 GCA_041657665.1 Minisyncoccota bacterium | reverse complement strand
CGGGAAAGACAAACTGCTCTTTTTTCTGTTTTTAACAGTATACTATTGCCTAATTTTTGTCAATACCCAAGACCATTCAGAGTTGTTGTATAAGAACTCATAAATGACGGGATAGCGAATGCGAGGCCGATAAGCGGCAGGACGATAAGAGCGACAGTGACGACACCCGTCCAAAAAAGATACTTACGCACCTTCTCTGCGGCTTGGTATGCCTGATCGGCCTTAGCACCTATCTCATCGAGTTTCGCAGCGAGTTCAGGATCAATCATATTTTGATTATACCAGGTGCACAATGGTGTAGATCACCAAAGCACCAAAGAGCGTCATAATAGTCGTTAGAGCACGCGGATGCCGATGATGACTCTCAGGAATAAGGTCGCTTGCCGAGAGATAGAGGAAGGTGCCGACAAAAATTGCGAGTATAAGCCCAACCATCGCTTCGGGAATATGGAAGAAGAGTGTTGATATAACACCCAGGACTGGAGCAATCGCATCAACAAGCAACCAGCGGAAAGCGTTCTTCCAATTTCCGCCATTTTTCAATACGAAATTCACGGTGTTGATGCCGTCTGAGAAGTCGTGTGTCAGTACTGCTGCGGTCACGACGATACCAAGAGCAGGAGAAACCTGAAAGCCGATGCCGATAGCGATACCGTCTAAGAAGCTGTGTGCCGCGAGTGTGAGCGCGCCGAAAGATCCGCGCGGTGCAACTTGGAAGTCCGACTTCCAAGTTGAAGTCGGACTTCCAAGTTCTTCTTGATGAGTGTGTAAGAGAATGAGCCGATCGAGAACAAGATAGCCGAAAAATCCTAGTGCGATAAAAAGTGCTGTAATTGATGCAGAATGATACTTCGCGCCCAGTTCAATCGCTTCAGGAAGAAGGTCGAAGAGTGCAACGCCTGCGACTGCGCCCGCAGAGAAACCAAGAACAAGATGAAGCTTGTCGCGGAATCGAAGCGCGAATAATCCGCCGACAAGAGTGGAGATAAATGCAGCACTCGCGATAAGGACAATCGTCATGTCCATTGAGTGTCTACTTCAGGAGTTCTTCATCAATCGCTGTCTGAAATGCAGTATACGGATATGCACCCTCAATCATTTGGGTACCAATAACAAAGGATGGAGTCGCTTTAATTCCAACCTTTCCTGCTTCAGTTTTGTCAGCATCCATCTTCGCTTGATACGTGCTCATATTCGCCCTTACGTCTTCTGCGACTTTTGTAGCATCAATACCGGAAATAGTCGCATTAAGTTTGTCGATAGATTCAGTATCACCGAATCCCTGATCTCCTTCCACAACTTGTGCTTCGAGTACTGCATTTCTCCACTCAAAATATTTATCTGGATAAAGCTTCCAAACTGCTTGGCTATATAGAGACGCAGTAATCGAGTCATTACCGAGGAATACGAAATCCATAAAGACAATCTTCACCTTCCCAGAGTCTACATAATTCTTGATGATATCTGGAATAACGGGTGGATTAGGAATTCGTGGAGCATCTCCGATCTCAACTGCCTTACAATAAGGACACTGGAAATCACTCCAGAAAGCAATGGTCACAGGAGCATTTTCTTGGCCGATAAAAGGACTCCCCTCAATATTCACATTCTTAACATCTACTGCCAGAGCTCCAGCGACGCCAGCCACTGCTGCACCATTTGGTACAGAAGGATGCGATCCATTCCAGATAACTGCTCCACCGATAAAAAGTCCAGCGACTATGACGGCGATTGGTAAAAAGTACTTATTTGTTTCATTGGTTTCCATATGTGAACGATGATACCATACAAAAGGAACGCACAACAAGGAGGAAAATCCTATGAAAATCGCGACATTGGCCATCATTACGCGCGGAAATCAAATTCTACTCGGTCTGAAAAGGAATGGCTGCGAGATTGGCGACAACACCTTAAACGGACCAGGAGGAAAGCAAGAACCAGACGAAACGCTCATTGAATGTCTCGTACGCGAAACCAAAGAAGAAGCCAACATCATACTTGACCCAACAAAAGTTGAGAAAGTTGCAATCATCACTTTTCACAAAGGTCGTACGCGATTCGTGTTTCTCAACAGAATTTTGAATTGGTTCAAGTGGGGCAATGTACCTGATTTTGAGGTACATGTGTATCGCACAAGTGAATTTACCGGCGAACCGCACGAAACCGAATCAATGATTCCTGACTGGTACGATATTGAACCGCTTCCGGTTGAACGCATGCTTGAATCTGATTATGCGTGGTTTCCTCAACTTGTTCGAGGAGACAAATTTAACGCACATGTGTTCTATCTGAATCGTGCAAAGCGTTTCGATCGTATTAAGTTCTTTCCGTTCGTTGACCACAACTAATCGGCCGCGTATCCTCGCGGCCGATTTTTGTTTGTGTCAATTTCTATCCTATAGGACAAAAATTGATACAAGTGGTTACTACCAAGCGAGAGAATGAAGAGTGAGATTCTGATTTCACTCTTCTGAACGAGCACAGGGAGCAAGCCCAGCTCTGCGGGCTTATTGATACTGAATATAAATCGGTGCTGGAGTGAGATTCAATACTTCATCAGTAGTGAGAAGGCCGGTCGAAGGCGGTTTCAAATCATTTTTATAAAAGAGCTTAATACCCGTGAACTGCACCGGTTCGGGATAAATAACGTGCGTATAGGTTCCCTTTTTCTTCGCCTGCGAGCCCCAACCGTCCATATCCATCACAATCTGCACTTCTGGCAGTGGCTGAATATTTTTATAATTCGTTACCATTTTCTGGGTGAAGCGATGTATGACGAGAATCTTTGGTGGCAGATTATTATCGCGCACAAGGCCGGCGAGATACTGCGCAGCATAATTGATATCAACAGCGTCGAAGGTGCCGATAACCGAACCAGGTTTATCGCCGAATTTCATCGAGAACTCTGGATCGATAGCGAGATGCACCTGCGGCATCTTCAGATATTTTTCGAGCTGGGGCAGTTCATATTGCAGAGTACTAAGGGCAACTTGGATATCAAGAAATACGATGCCATTTATCTGACTCGCTAATTCAAGTGCGTGATCTATCTGCTCGTCCGGCATACGGAGGATATACTTCCCTTCTTTACCAGCACTCCCTTGAGCTACTGTCGCGATGTAATGAATAGCGGGCACTGCGGGTGTTGTTGGGTCTGCTGCTGTCCACTTCGCTGTGGTGCTCGCGAGCATACGGAGCATCTGGTCATCGGGATATTCGCCGAGCACACCCATCTTGGTGGAATAGAAATTGCCATAATACGCGACGACGCGCTTAAACGGTAGAATCGCACCGGCATTCGGATAGGCCGTCTTCACTGGCCAGAGCCGCGGGGCAGTCGACGAAGCCAACTTGGAAGTCGAACTCCCAAGTGGAAGTTCGACTTCCAAGTGTGCAAGAGCGAGAAGTCGCGCATCATAATCAGCTCTATCGAATACTGGTAGTGGAATAAATCGCTCTGGCTTACCTGCGGCCTCCGAGCGATATTCGGTCGCGAAGAGATTAGAAAAACCAAGTGCATAAATAATCGCCACAACAGCAACAACACCAATCCCCACCCAATGTATTTTACTGGGCATTTTAATAAATAGTTTCTTTGGTATCACTACTAGCTATTCTAGCTGAAATCGCGCAGGAATGCCAAAAACAAACAACCCTCGACTCGTCGAGGGTTGTTTG
>JBBABN010000029.1:0-3889 GCA_041657665.1 Minisyncoccota bacterium | reverse complement strand
GTAATACTATATGACTTTTTTTGATTCTGATATGCGAGTGGCTGTTGTGTATAGTTTGGCTCGCCGAATTGAATGTCTGTCATACTTCGACCCTACCACTCGAAGCATTCTTGTAAATAGGGTTCTGTTGAAAAGTCTAATAAAGCGTCATTTATGGCTCTACTTTGTCCACCAACTATCTATCTTCCAACACAAGCTACAGAGACTTTCATAAGACGAGCAAGAAATGCTACCTGTGCGTCGGCAACATTCTCTTCTTTCCCTTTCCAAATAGAGAGTGCTTCTTCTTGAAGGGCTCGTGAGTATGAAAAGGTGAGTGGCCACGGAGTATTTGCCGTCTGTGAGTAGCGCACTATTGCAGACAAATTGTCGGTCGCCTGATCCGGCGTCTGCCCTCCAGAAAGAAAGACGATTCCTGCTACTTGTCGCGGAACACTCTTCAGAAGAGCGGCGATAGTATCTTCGGCAACTTCTTCAGGAGTATCTTTTCTCTCATTTGCTTCACCTGAAAGTGTCATAGATGTTTTCAGAATGATGCTCGCACGATCTACAGAATATTCGTCGAGTACTGAGAAAAGTGTTTCCATCGTTTCTTCAATCACTGTACGGGCGCGCAAACGACTATGCCTTCCCTCTAATAATATATCTGGCTCGAGGATAGGAACGAGCCCTGCCGTTTGTGATTCCTTCGCATAATTCGCAAGGCGTTTGGCATTTTCATGAAGCGCCTGTGCGGAGGGCAATTGATCGCCGTCAATACGAATGACGGCACGCCATTTCGTAAAGACAGCACCCTGTTTCTTATATGCAGCCAGCCTTTCGGGAAGATCGAAAAGACCTTGGGTAATAAGTTCTTCAGGACTCGAAGGAAATGGTTCAGTACCCAAATCCACTTTCACCCCTGGAGCAATACCACGCGCTGCGAGCGAACGAGGAAATAATTTTTTATCATTTCCCTTTTCGGTAAGTGTTTCGGGGAAAAGAATAACGCCCGAGAGATACTGTTCAATACCTTCTGTTCCCAAGAAGAGGTCACGGTATTGCCGACGCATTTCAGTACTCGCTGAGATGCCATACGATGCCAGACGTGTCGTCGCAGTATGCACACTTTCATCTGCAGCAAGGATGCCTTTATTCGGCACGAATAATGAACGTGCGATTGCAACAAGGTCGGTCATACCCCAATGCTAGCATGAAGGTTCAAGGTATAAGGTGTAAGATATGCATTATATGAACTTACCACTTGCAACTTACCCCTTGTCACTGGATTTTGTCGCTATTGGCGACACAACTGTTGACGAATTTATTACTCTTAAAGAAGCTCAAATTACTTGTGATAATAATAAAGAGAACTGTACCCTCTCAATGGCGTGGGGCGACAAGATTCCTTATGACTCTGCTGTGCTCGTACCAGCAGTCGGTAATGCAGCAAATGCTGCGGTCGCCGCTGCACGTCTTGGACTCTCTGCCGGATTCGTCTCGAATGTAGGGAAAGATCATTTTGGAAAAGAAATAGTTGCAACATTTGCACACGAAGGAGTGGATACAAAATATATTGCCATTAATGACGATATTCCAACGAATCATCACTATGTTCTCTGCTATGAAGCTGAGCGAACTATTCTTATTCGACACGAGGCTTATCCGTATGTACTACCTCAAGAGTTCGAACCGCCGAAATGGATCTATCTCTCCTCTATTGGTGAACATTCTGAAACATTTCATACTGAACTTGCTGCGTGGTTTACTGAACATCCAGAAACGAAACTTGCTTTCCAGCCTGGCACCTTCCAAATAAAGATGGGAAAAGAAAAATTAGCTGCGCTCTACGCAGCGACAGAGATTATTGCGTGTAATAAAGAAGAAGCGGAACGCATTCTCGACAAAGGAGAGACTGACATTAAAGAACTTATAGAGGGAATGCACGCACTCGGTCCAAAGATAGTTCTTATTACTGATGGCATACAAGGCGCTTCTGTTTCAAACGGCACAGAAATGTTCAAAGTGCCAATGTATCCCGATCCAAAATCGCCCATCGATCGCACTGGTGCGGGTGATGCAATGACTTCAACATTCGTCATTGCGCTCGCACTCGGGAAATCACTCCAAGAGGCGATTCTCTGGGGACCTATAAACTCTATGTCAGTTGTGCAAGAAATTGGTGCACAAAAAGGTCTCCTTACGCGAGAACAACTTGAAAAATATCTCAGCGAAGCACCCGCAGATTATCGTGCTGAAGCGTTTTAGTTCTGATCTGGAAGACCAACCGTATGTGAGGTGAGTGAGAATGAATCTTCAGAAGAAACATTTATGATAACCATCGCGGCACCAGCTCCGGCGATAGTAATAAGCAATAAGGCAAAATATGTATTTATAGTATCTTTCATTTTTTTACTATACCTGTTGCATTAGCACTCGCGCAACAGCTTCTATATGGAGAGTGTCTAGTTCGTAATGCGAAAGAAGCTCCTCGGGAGAACCCGACTGGCCGAACTGATCTTGTATACCGAGTATACGCATAGGTACCGGATGGTGCTGTGAGAGAAATTCTGCAACCGCACTCCCGAAGCCGCCAGCAGCTTGATGTTCTTCAATCGTTATGACGCGTCCTGCGCGTTTCGCTGCATCGAGTATCGCTTCAGTATCGAGTGGCTTCACGGTCGGTACATGAAGTACCATACATTCGACACCCTCTTCGGCGAGCGTGCGAGCCACACCGAGCGCTGTGTATCCTAAAGAACCAATCGAGAGAATCGCAATTTTCGGCGCATCCGAATTCCAAAGGAGAAGTGACTTCCCTATTTCAAACGGTGTTTTTGAAGTGGTAAACGTTGGTGTCGCCGCACGTCCGAAACGAATATATACCGGCCCGTCCGTTTTCGCTGCGGCGATAACCGCCTTTCGTGCTTCTTCTGCATCGCATGGTGCAATCACGGTCATATGCGGAAGCATACGCATCAGACCAATATCCTCGAGCATTTGATGCGTCGCCCCGTCAGGCCCGACTGAGACGCCAGCATGCATCCCACATATTTTTACCGGCATCTGATTCAGCGCGATAGTAGTGCGAATATGTTCATAATTTCTACCCGGACTAAACACCGCATAACTCGCAATGAAAGGAATTTTTCCTGCAGCTGCCATACCGCTCGCGACAGCTGCCATATTTTGTTCAGCAACACCCATTTCGACAAAGCGCTCAGGAAATTCTTTCTGGAACTGTTCGGCGTGAGTACTTTCAGCGAGATCAGCACAAAGCACCACGACACGCGAGTCGGCTTTTCCTGCTTCTATAGAACCACTCCCGAATCCGTCCCGTGTCGGCACTTTTTCTATATCGTCTGCAAATACTTTTGCAGAAAGTTTTGCGTCAGGATTAAGCATATTCGTGCAGTTTTCCATTTAAAGAACGGAGCTCTTTTAAGAATCGTTTCCCTTCTTCTTTCGTCGGCGGCTTCCCGTGCCAATGGTAATCGAATTCTATTTCGGGCACACCCTTGCCGGGAATCGTATGCGCGATAATAAGTGTCGGTTTCTCATACACCGCTTTCGCTTCATCAATGGCCTGTATAAATTCAGCAATATTGTGCCCATCAACTTCTAGTACGTGCCAATTAAATGCCCGATATTTATCCGCAAGTGGTTCGAGCGGCATGATGTCCTCAGTCGTACCGTCTATTTGAATATTGTTACGGTCCAAAACTGCCGTGAGATTTGATAGTTTATTTTTCCCTGCAAACATTACGGCTTCCCAGATACTTCCTTCTTCTTGTTCCCCGTCGCTCATTACACAATATACGCTTCTCTTATCCCCTGTCCCGAGCGGAGTCGAGGGAATACGAAAAGCGTACGCCACACCAGCTGCGTGAGAGAGACCTTCCCCAAGGGG
>JBBABN010000028.1:0-4120 GCA_041657665.1 Minisyncoccota bacterium | reverse complement strand
GTAGGTTTATGGTCCCACTGCTTTAACCGTCGGGGCTAGTGATCCGGCTAAATCCGGACTGTATTCGCAAGTGATGTTCACCCCATACACTTGTCCACATATTAAACTTGCATAGTTATTCAAAAGGTTTAAAATAGCACCTACAAAGTACCTTCTGTCTGTCGTGGCGAGAATATCCATCGCATATCACGATAGACGGTTGGGTATATATGCCCACCCACGCTATTGAAGATCGGCGATGTTAATCGCCGTTTTTTAATTCTGCCTTGTTTCTTGATGCAGCTCTGGGTGAAGGATATTAACCGTCGCCACCTAGAGCTACACCAAGACGGGCGACGGTAATATGAAAACTAAGGAGATGCTTAAGTGGGCGTTGTTTTATCGAGATATGGGATACAGTGTTATCCCTGTTAGAGCAGACAAGAAACCAATACTTCAAAGCTGGAAAGAATATCAATCACGGATCGCCACTGAGGATGAAATAGAAAAATGGTGGGAACAAAACCCAGATGCACAGATTGGCTGTGTAACGGGAGCCATTTCTAACCTCGTGGTAATAGATGTAGAAAAAGGTGGAAATTTTGAGGATTATCCTGAGACGCTAATTGCAAAGACTGGTGGTGATGGTAGACATTTCTACTTTAAACACCCTGGGAGAATAGTTGGAAACAGGGCAAGAATTCGTGAACTTACCGACGTACGTGGTGACGGTGGATATGTTGTCGCGCCGCCTAGTGTCAGCACGAAGGGAGAATATGAATGGCTCACGCCAGTCCTCGACACTGAGCTGGCTGAAATTCCAGCATGGATTATGGAGGAAGAAAAAATGGAAGCGAGTGGTCAGAAAAATAGTAAACAGGACTGGGAACAAATATTCAGTAGTGATGTGCTTGAAGGAATGCGAAATGACAAGGCAACACAGGTGGCCGGTAAACTGCTGCATGATATGCCAGAGGAGGCGTGGCCTCTCGGATGGGAACTGTTTAGGGAATGGAATACTCGTCTCACAAAGCCATTAGTTGAGAAAGAACTTAGGAATGTTTGGAAAAGCATATCGAAAGCCGAAAAATTAAGCCGAAAGAAAAAGGCGGAAGAAGCACCTAAGAAAGTGCCGAGAACACGCATTGCTAAATGTCCTGTTCCAGAGAAACTAATCACATTCGACGAATGGGCAGATACGATAAGTACAAATTTTCCCGACTTACGTTTCTCGTCCGAAGTTGCCTTGTCGACGGTAGCTCAATTCCTAATTCTGGACATAACAAATCCGTTCGCGCTGGTTCTTGTCGATGTCCCGAGTTCTGGCAAGACAATTGAGATTAATTTCTTCGCTGATATTCCTGAGCTCACCTACGCTACGGACAAATTTACCCCCGCGTCATTTGTCTCAAATGCCGCGAATGTGAAGAAACAAGACCTTGCTGACATCGACCTATTGCCGCGCATCCAGTATCGGATGTTTTTGATTCGAGACTTGGCAACGCTGTTCTCAAAACGTGAAGACGACCTGAATGAATTACTTGGAATACTGACACGAGTACTTGATGGCGAGGGACTGAATACAGATAGTGGAGTTCACGGCCAACGCGAATATGTCGGCGAGTACCTGTTTATGATGCTAGCCGCTTCCACACCGATTCCACCTAGAGTAATGAAGGCTATGGGCAACCTTGGTTCTCGGCTGTTCTTCCTTAGTGTAAATTCACGTGAGAAAAGCGAAGGTGAGCTCGCCGCACAAGTCGTCGATAAGTCCTACAAGAAAAAAGAACACGTTTGTCGCGTGGCAACACGTGATTTCTTGTACACTCTCTGGAACGCACACCCACAAGGTATCGAGTGGGATAATAAAGCCGATAATTCAGAGATTCGCACGATAATTTCTCGTTGCGCGAAGTTGTTGGCTAGTCTACGCGGCGTTATTAACGTTTGGCAGGATGACTTCAATAATGAATTCAAGTACGGCACTCCAGTAATTGAGAGGCCTGACCGTGTTAATCAATTGTTCTACAATCTTGCCAGAGGGCACGCGCTAATCTGTGGTCGCACACAAATCGCCACAGAGGACCTAGCCGCAATTATTGAGTTATGTGTTGATGGAGCACCCTCTGGAAGAGCAAAACTCTTCAGGAAGCTTACCGAGCACGGCGGGATAATGACAACCTCAGAGATTGAAAAGGAACTTAATTGTTCAAAGCCAACCGCATTGAAGGAAATGAAGACGCTTCAAATTTTGGGAGTGTGCACTCAACAGGAAGGCGTTAGAGAGGACAATGAGATATCTCTTTCTGAAGAATTTAGGTGGTTCTTGAGTGAAGAATGCCTGTCCATTCGAGGGAGAAAGTATGGGAGTCAATAAAGTAGATCTGACGCCGTGACCAGCAATGATTCCGCTGCACGATTTCAAGAACCTTCTAGGGGTAGCTTCGGCTGACTTAACCGACGAGGAAATTGAGCGTATTCGAGAAGTCGAGTACGGTCTTGCTGATGCCATTTTTGAGAGATGGCTGAGGAAGCATAATGGCCGAAATCTGCTACAATGGAAAAGTACACAACATACAGACGAGGACCTTTTTATTGTCTGACCAGTGGTCGGGCACAGAAAGGGGCTAAGGTTGTTCAACGTCCTCGTGATGTTGTGTACAGCAACCTTAGTCCCTTTTTGTATAACAATTATGAAATCCAACGAAAAAATTAATGTCATCGGACATTGTCGAGTAAGCTCCTCCAAACAAGCACAAGAGGGCGAGAGTCTTGATGTGCAGGAAGGTATCGTTCGTGCGCATGCCGAACGAAACGGTTGGAATATGGTGAAGCTTTGGCACGAGAATTATTCTGGCAGAAAAGATAGTCGGCCAGTATTTAATGAGATTCTGTCATACATCGATTCTCATCCTGAACACCGTATCGAATATTATGTATTCCGCACTATAGACCGCTTTACTCGTGGCGGAACAGGTATGTATGACCAGATGAGAAAAGAACTTTTAAAACGCGGTGTCTCGATGATTGATACAAGTGGGATGATTCAGCCAACAAAAAATACGCTTGAAGAGCTGGGTTTTGAATATGACTGGAGTCGGCATTCCCCAAGTGAGATTACTGAAGTGGTTGTCGCTACTACTTCGAAGCAGGAAGTAACAACTATTGAGACGCGCATGATAGGACAAGAAATTCGCCTCACGTTACAGGGGTACAAGGTGCGACAGCCGCAAGATGGTTTCCTTAACTCCAAGATTCACGATACTGATGGGAAGAAGCGCACAATAATGGTAGAAGACCCTAACCGTGCGAAGTATTATCGTGTAATGTTTGAGTTGCGTGCCGATGGACAACTCACTGACAAGGAGATTGTGGATCGTATCAATGCTATGGGCTATCGAACACGAGTATTTAGTCGTTGGAATAAGGGGCACTCAAAGATAATTGGTAGGAGTGGCGGAATTCCTCTCGATGTAAAGCATTTTCAGGTACATATCCTGAAGCCAATTTATGCGGGATTCATGTGTGAAAAATGGACAGGATACAAACCGATAAAGGCGAAATTTGACGGCCTTGTGTCTCTGGAAACATTCAATAAGGCAAATCGCGGAAAAGTTTTTATAGAAGACCATGGCGATGGAACGTATGGCATTCTTTACGATTACCATCCTGACCGACGCATTGTAAAAAAGATGCGCGACAACCCACTATTCCCTTACAAGTCTGTTGTGATGTGTCCTGAGTGCGGGATGCCATTTCTTGGTAGCCGGTCTCGAAGCAAGAGTGGCCGCCCAGTACCGTATTACCACTGCTCCCGTAAACATAAATGGATTGGTTTCAACAAGGCAGTGTTCGAGAAAATTGTCGAGGATTACTTGCACAGTCTTCGCTTCCGTACGGATGAGACAGAAAGTATGAGAGCAGTGCTTATCGACCGGTATAACGAACGTAAGTCAGAAATCACTCAGGAAGCCATCGCGATGGGCCAGAGTGTAGTCGAACTTGAAGTGCAAAAGCAACAGGCTATGGACGCGTTTAAAGCTACTGCAAGTAGTGTGGTGCGGCGTGAGCTAGAGAAAGATATCGAGACGTTGGATGCTCAGATAAACGGTTCGAATGCCGAGCATGCGAAAATCAAAAT
>JBBABN010000027.1:0-4284 GCA_041657665.1 Minisyncoccota bacterium | reverse complement strand
CCGCGATCGCGACGGTCTGGCAAGTCGATAGTCACGCGTCGATCGAAACGCCCGGGGCGCAGGAGAGCCGAATCGAGAACATCAGGTCGGTTCGTCGCTGCCATTACCACGACCTTTTCAGCTGGCTCGAAGCCGTCCATCTCGACGAGAATCTGATTCAGCGTCTGTTCACGCTCATCATTGCCGCCGCCGACACCGCTCCCGCGCACACGTCCAACCGCATCAATCTCGTCAACGAAGATAATCGCCGGTGCGGCCTTCTTCGCTAATTGAAAGAGGTCGCGCACACGCGAGGCACCAACACCAACAAACATCTCGACAAATTCTGAACCCGAGATAGAAAAGAACGGCACGCCGGCTTCGCCCGCGACTGCACGAGCGAGCAGGGTCTTACCGGTACCAGGAGCACCCATCAGGATGATTCCCTTCGGAATGCGTGCACCAATATCTAAGAATTTTTTTGGACTCTTAAGAAAATCCACAATCTCGAGCAACTCCTCCTTTGCTTCCCGAGCACCAGCAACGTCAGCGAAGGTCACACGTTGAGAAAGATCAGCGGGATCAATAATGCGTGCCTTCGATTGTCCGAAGCTGAATGCCTGCATTCCCGCACCCTTCACCTGCCGAGTGAGGAACCAGAAAATAAATCCGATAAAGAGTAGCGAAAGTAACGTCGGTGCAAGTGTGAGAAACCAGAACTGAAATCCTGACTGCCCTTGCACCGTAATAGCGACCTTCGCGAGTTCATCCGGCGTCACGCCATAGGTCGAGAGTGTCTCAGGGAGACCAGCGGATGGATCTTTGCGCGAAGATTTAACCGATTTGTCGACATAAAGAAGATCGAGAGAGTCACCATTCACAGTAATCGATTCTATCTTCCCTTCCGCAACATCCGCCGCAACAGCCGAGAGCGGAATATCGTTCGATGGTTTTATAAAGCCCGCGATAAGCGAGTAGCCACTCATCAGAAGCAGAAAGATGAGAATTGTTGTTGTAAGATTGCCAAGAAATGATGGGCCACCGAAAAAAGCGCGCCAGCCCCGTACCTTTTTTGCAGGAGTCGTTGTCTTTTTACCTTTGTTGGTAGGCTGACTCTTTGGTCTCTTGGCTGGTGTGATTGCCATAAAAGGTACTATACTCTCTAATATGATTCTCGTCGAATATAAAAAGGCTTTGATGAAGTATGCCCCGCTCGAGAGTTTCTCTGCGGGCATGGGTCTTATTGGTCAAGAAGTGAAGGCGTTGCGCAATCGTCTCGGCTCACTCGACGGCGCACGAGTGGTCGTGCGTGGCGGCGAAGCATTCATTATAGGAATGACGATTCCGCCCTATCAGGTCGCGAATATGCCGAAAAGCTACGATCCTGAGCGCGCGCGGCGCCTCCTGCTCGCGAAAAAAGAAATCGTTCAACTCGTCGAAGCCGAATCGAAGAAGGGCTTGACAATTATCCCTCTTGAGGTGTATACTTCTCAGAGATTCGTGAAGGCGCGCATCGCTATCGTTCGCGGTAAGGGTAAATCTGACAAACGCGAAGATTTAAAAAAGAAAGATGCCGAGCGCGATATGGGACGCGTGCTAAAGAATCGCTAGCCAGAGCCAGCAATTCGTAAAAAGGTAGTAGGACTTGGCCTAGCGGCCCGGAGCGCAACCTTTTTCGGATTGCTGGCGAAGGGCGTGCCACTCGCAGAAAGTACATGATAGTGATGTATGATGTATTTTCTGGGGGTGACCGGCTTTGACGGTCTGTTCTTTGAAAGATGTGCGACGCAGTGCACTCCTGTCCAACACTTAAAACTGACGGGAAAACAAACTTGCCAAGAACACTCTTGCAAGCGTAAAGTCGCCGTACTTCGGTATGAATGACTTTGCGTTCGCTTTTGCGAAAGCCTAACAGCTCTTCGCTGAGCGACGTCTCTATCTCTCGGGTTCTCGCAGCTGGAGATAGGGGCGGAATTATCTGTGGGATCGATGTCCGGAATCTCGGCCGACACATCTAAATAAGAGATCGAGTAGGAATGGTTTCGTCTGCGTTCCTCGCATCCTACTTTAAACCTAACGCTGACTATGCGTCGTAGAGTCACTTTCATAAACATTCTCGGACTCGAGTTCAACTCTCGACACCTCCACAAAATTAACGAGCCGTAATCGGCAACTATAATTTTGTAGGATGCTGCAATATCTATTGCAGCGCCACAAAATGAAAAACCACTCACCCGAGTGGTTTTTCATTTTGTTTTTGTATTTGCATTTCATTGACATTTCTGCTAATCTAATTTCAGATAGTTAGCCCGATGGTCGGGTTTTATTTGTACTTTTCGTTAACCAGATAAAGAGAAGGGAGAATGAGATGCGGAAAAATTTCATGGAAATGTTACGAGCGAAATGTGACGAAGGGAAATTCGTCTGTGTCGGGCTTGATAGTAATCTCGATGACATTTCCGAGTCGGCATATGTACGAGATTCGGAGAATCCAGAGAAATATCTTGGGCTCGATATAGCATCCACAATGTTTCGTTTTAATAAGAATATTGTGGAGGCGACTGTGGATTTGGTGTGTGCCTACAAACCGAACCTCGCATTCTATGTGGCACATGGTATCGAAGGATTAACTGCGTTGCAACGCACTATATTTTTCATCCATGCCATTGATCCGGATGTCCCAGTGATTCTCGACGCAAAATCCGGAGATATTGGCAACACGAATACTCAGTATGCGCGGATGGCATTCCAATATCTGGAAGCGGACGCACTCACAGTGCATCCGTATCTCGGTCGCGAAGCGATGCAACCGTTTCTGGATTACAAAGACAAAGGCATCTTCGTCCTCTGCCGCACGTCCAACTCGGGCGCGGGAGAGTTTCAGGACTGGCCTGAAGCCGACATTCCGCTCTACCGAGAAGTTGCGTACAAGGTAGCAACAGGGTGGAACGGTAATGGAAATTGCGGACTTGTGGTCGGAGCGACCTGTCCCGAAGATCTTATTGCTGTTCGTGGAATCGCCGGCGATATGCCAATTCTCATTCCAGGCATCGGCGCGCAGGGCGGCGATATCGAAAAGACCGTTTCTGCGGGCAAAAATAGCCATAGACAAGGAATGATCATTAACGCGTCACGCAGTATCATCTTCGCGTCGAGAGGTTCGGACTTCGCCGACGCAGCCCGCTGCGAAACACTGAAGCTCCACAATCTCATCAACCAGTATCGGTAGGAAGGAGATGCTATGCAAACAATCATTCCACGGCAAGGAGAGACCCCTCTCGATGTATTGGTAAAATGCGGTGGATATTACCAATGTCCGAAAGATGCGAGCGGAAAACGCTTGGGTCCTTTGGTCGGGTATGCCGGACGCGACGAAGAAGGACGCCAATTCGTCGGTGATGTTTATGTGAACTTCGCCAAAGCGGAACGACATCTGCCCGTGCTTGAAAGTCTCGCATGTGAACTTTATGACAGTAGGTTACTATCACTAATGAATTCCGACTTGCATGCGAAGGTAACGGGTTTCTGTGGGGCTCCAGAAGGAGGAAAAGCACTCGCTGTAGAACTCGCCAGTATTTCTGGAAAGCAGTACATATTCCCTGAAAAGAAAGTGACGACTGCAGCGACACCAAACTCTCGTGAGATTTCCAAGCTCGTCTTCGATCGTCACGAACCCGACGAGGGCGACTTCTGGTGGATTACTGAAGATGTATGCAACAACTTCAGCACCGCTGGAACTATGGTTGCCCTTATCGAAAGCTTCGGCGCACGAGTCGTAGGCATTGTATGTTTCCTCAATCGTTCGCTTGAAGTAGAGTTCGAGTACAGTCCCAGAAGCGGACTTGTTCTTCCTGTTCTTTCTTTGGTCCGAAAGAAAATCGACCAGTACAGACAAGACGATCCGACAGTTGCCGACGATGTGCGTGCGGGCAATGTGGTCTGGAAACCGAAGAATGAATGGGGGAAATTGGCGGAAGCGATGACTTCCAACAAATAACCTATCTGAACAGTACAGTCGCAAGAGCCGAAACCGAAAGGTTTCGGCTCTTATTATTTTTATATATTAGCGACGCGATTTCGCACGATCGTTTTCAGTAAGAAATTGTTTGCGCAGACGGACGCTCTTCGGCGTAATCTCGAGATATTCGTCGTCCGCGATAATCTCCATTCCGCGCTCAGTAGTAAGGTCGAAAGTCGGCACTAAGACAATCGCTTCATCCATACCCGAGGAACGCACATTCGATTGATTCTTTCCTTTGGTCGGGTTCGCCATCATCTCTTCACCCTTCGAAGTATTACCGATTA
>JBBABN010000026.1:0-4835 GCA_041657665.1 Minisyncoccota bacterium | reverse complement strand
GAAAGATTTGGCAACATTTCATCCGACTTCTTTCATGTCGCCTGCGTATGAAATTCTAAATCTATGGGTCTCGCGCATGATACTTATGAGCGGATTCCATCTTGGTCAAGTGCCTTTCAAGACAGTAATGATTCATGGTTTAGTTCGAGACAAACAAGGCCGAAAATTCAGTAAATCGCTAAGCAACGGCATTAATCCTATCGATATGATTGACCGCTACGGCGCAGATGCTCTGCGAATGGGACTTTTGGTCGGCGCAGCAATCGGCAGTGACATTAGCTTTGATGAAAATAGAGTAAAAGGCTACAAACATTTTGCGAATAAGCTCTGGAATATCGCGCGATTTTTCCTAGCGAGTGCGAGTGAGCAAAAAAATGGGGATAAGACTTGGGCTAGCGCCCCGGAGCGTGCCCATTTTTCTGCTTACGAGTGCGAGCTGTTAGACAAGCTTGATACTCTCACGAAAGATGTAACTACTGATATGGAAGAGTTCCGCGTGTATATGGCGGCAGAAAAAATATATCACTACGCATGGCACGAGCTTGCAGACAAGATTATTGAGGAATCAAAACCGATTCTTGCTGGAAGTGATGAAGTAGCAAAAGAATCACGACAAGCGCTCCTACTCGCACTTCTTGATCGTGTACTGCGTCTCCTCCACCCTTTTATGCCGTTCATTACCGAAGAAATATGGCAATCGATGCCAACCAGAAAAACTTTTCTCATGGTTGAAAAATGGCCCCACTTCGCTAAAGCTACGCGGGGCAAGCCAGTGGTAGAATAAAGAGGTGACGCTTTCTATACTCAGTTATGCATTCCTCGGCGGCCTTCTGCCGTCTTTCATTTGGCTCTATTTCCTTCTTCGTGAAGACGCGAGTCATCCAGAACCACGTTCCCTTATTGCCCTTACCTTCATCGCTGGTATGGCAGCGGTTCCGCTCGCCCTTCCACTCGAACAATATGCGAAAATCCATTTAAACGGCGATATTTCTGTCTTTACCGCATGGGCACTCATCGAAGAAATGTTGAAGTACCTTATGGTTGCGACTCTTATCCTTTGGAGGAAAGCAGTTGATGAAGCTCCCGACTATGTTATTTATATGATTACCGTCGCACTCGGTTTTGCTGCAGCAGAAAATATGCTTTTTCTTCTCACACCACTGATGGATGGAAACGTCGCAAGCAGTTTCTTCACGGGTAATGTTCGTTTCCTCGGATCGTCTTTACTTCATGTGGTTGCATCCGCAGCTATCGGCTTCTCTCTCGCTTTCTCGGTTAAAAGTCGCCCTTCTGTTCGTATAACTACAGCATGGCTCGGACTTATCCTCGCCATCGCATTGCATACAGCGTTCAACATGCTTATTATTACTCCAGGTACTTCCTCCACACTTATTGCATTTTTCCTTGTGTGGGTGATCGCCGTTATTTTCTTCGCAGCGTTTGAAGTACTTAAATATTTTCAGTATCGTAACCATCCCTAACAACACTTATTAATATGACCACAAAACGCTCTTTTTTCGATCGTCTCTCTGGCAATTCTTCGGCCAATGATGCATTCGATTCTTTTGATGACGATCTTCCTACCACAACCATCCCAGCACGAAAAGAATCTATTAGCAGACCAATGCCACTCGATGACGATCTTCCAGGGAGCGAGGGACAGCTCCCTATTGATGTCCATCAGACTCCGAGCGATATTATCGTCCGCGCCTTTGTTGCAGGAGTTCGGCCTGACGAATTAAGTATTTCTATAAGTCGTGACCGTGTTGAAATCGAAGGTTCTCGGATGGAACGCGAACAAGTCGTTGGTCCTGATTATTTTACGCAAGAACTCTTCTGGGGTTCATTTTCACGTGCCATTATGCTCCCCCAAGAAGTGGATGTTGAAGCATCTTCTGCAAGCGCTAAAGACGGTCTCTTAACTATTATCCTCCCGAAGCTTGATAAAGCGCGTCAGACGAAGCTGAAAGTGAAATCGGGCTAATATAACGTAAGTGTTTCTTCAGATGGTGACGTCGTGACCACTTCAGTGGTAAACGATAGCCGTGTAATACGTCGCCCATCGATTGTCTCGACATCGACACGCCATTTCCCCATTTCATTTATACCCACCGTCGAATAACCGCGATATCCATTATCACGTCCGCCAACAATCGGATACGCCACAATAGCTTTTGTCAGCCATTTTCCATTTATCGGGTCATACCATTGCCAACGATGTACGACATTCGTCGTCAGTGCCGTCGGAGCAAAGACGGAACTGTATACAGAGAGCGTTTCTCCTTGTAGGACATGTAGAACGGGCGCGAAGCCGAGATACCGAACCTGCCAAGGTTCTTTCTCCCCTTCTGCCTGATACTCATCAGAAATGCGCACTACCGAATGATACACTCCCGCAGCAGAAGCCGAGAGCGGAAGAGGCGGTAAGATATTAGTAAAGTAGAAGATATTTAGAACAACGAATACGCCGAGAGCACCGAGTCGAATATGCTGAATATCAGCGATAAAGCGCTCACGCGCAAGAACACGAAGCAGGACGGTAAATAATGCAAAGATGCACAATGCTACAATACCGCTCTCAATGAATGTCCACACACCAATGGTGCCGATATAAATGGGCAAGGCAAAAATAGCATACGAATATAATGCGAAGAAAAAAAGTATACTCGTGAAGACTAGCCGCTCGTGATACTTGCTGAAATATTCACTACCGAGCAGTATGAGAAAAAGAAAGATGAGAAATGGCCACGAAGCACCCAGATCTGCCGAACGCCCATAGAAGATAACGAAACCGCTCCAAAAACCTCCAAGTGCAAACTGCGTCGCGAGTGGAAATAGGACGCGCCAGCGCGGACGATGACGGCCACGCGCCGTACGTGCTTCAATCCAATGGAGAACTGGAATTGATATAAAACAGGTTGCGGTATACCCAGCGAACACTATTTGTGTCTGCCAGAGGTCAACGCGTTCAAAAAAGATATTGTCGACGATGAATCCAGCAACCATCGCGAGAGCAGAGAGGTGTCGCTCATACTTCTGTATCCATGCAAAGATCTTCTGATACATAGACATATAGTAACGCATAAAATCAGTATCGGACGAATACCTCAACCCGTTGAGGTATTCACCAAAAAACGCTCTGATTAATCGCCATGCGCGATTAACCTATCTCGTCTTGGTTCAGAATTTAAAGAGATGAAAAAAAGCGAGAATACCCGTAAGGAAATTATGCCAAACAGTGAGAAGAAAATGACCAACAGAAAGAACGAAGTACGAAATACTGTGTATGGAATTCGAGAATATGTTTTTTGTTTGTGTGACAACTGAAGAAACAGCATTCTCTAAAGAATTGCTTATTGAAGATGATACAGCTTCGATGTTTCCGCTAGATATACTTGGAGCGGTCGGCTGAGGTGAACTCTCTTTCACAGTTCCCTTCTCTTGAGGAAATTCTGGAACTGTTGTGACCGTCGTGACTGTCGTGACTGTTTGAGGAAGAGATGAACTGCCACCGCCGCCAGAAGAACGAGAAGACGCAGGACGCCAATCGGTCGTCACGGTGCAAGTCGCGCATTCGAAATTGATTATATAACTCGCACCATTGACCGTACCTCCGGTGGCTTGTCCGTGGAATTGTCCCGAAAAGTCGATAGTGACACCCGAGAAGGAGACCCATCCTGCATTTGAATCCCAAGCAAAGCCACTAAGAGTGCCCTCACCGTTGTTGGTAACACCACTCTGTGTGGTATCGAAGTTAATCCAGCCCGTGTTCGCACTCCACGCATAGCCCGTAATGGCAGAGTCGGTGATGGTGAGACCACCATTAGCGGGAGCGAAGTTCACATAACCGCCCACATTGCTGAAAGCGTATTTGCGTACGGAGTCGATGGTACCGTTGGTGGTGGAGGCATGCGCAAGAGCCGCGAATACAAAAAATGAACACGCAAGTACGATCATTTTTGTGCTTGTGTGCGAACGATTGTTATTTCTTTGTTGTTGCATCATTGGTTGAAGAAGCCGTTGTTGATTCTGACACAGGCAGAGAGACATCTTGTGCTCCTGAAGTATTGTTCACTGGCCCAACAGCGATGAGTTTGTTGGAAGAAGGACGATAGAGGGGCGCTTCGGCAGCGTTCGGATAGACGATGAGAATGTCTCCGTTTAGAGCACCAGAGAGGAAGGGCTGTGCCTGTTTAGCGCTCTCAGCATCGTTGATGGTCGCCATAGTTGGTGTTTCTCCTGTTGGGAGCTGGATGAGCACACCGACTTTCTGAAGTACCGCGTTGGCCTGTTCCACTCCCGAGAGCTCGGGATGGGCGCGATATACTGTGTATCGCCCGCCTTCAAACGCGAGTGCGAGAAGAACGAGCGCGAGGACGATGAGAATCCATAGGGAATAACAGCTGATGAAACTGCGAACAATGATGAAGATTTTGGTCATATGGCATCGGTTGAGGTTGCGGTATCTGATGCTGTGTCCTGTGTATCCTCTGATGAATCAGGAGTGGTTGTTGCTTGAGTATCGTCGGTTACGATTGGATCAGTAGAGGTTGCCGTGTCTGAGTCATCGGTTTCATCTGTGGGTTCGACAAGCTCACCACTGGTAGGCGGCGATGTTGTGTCCACTATTATGGGTTCGACAATCGGTGGTGCGCTCGATTGTTGACCGCTTGCTTGCAGAAGTTGCTGTAATTGACTACCAGTGATGCAGGTGTCGCCGACACAAAGAGTGTTAGTGAAATGACCGTTTGCGGAAGTAAAGTCCTGCGCGAATCCCGCGACTGTTGCCGCAAGCGAATTCACCTTCCCTGCCAACTCCTTCACCGCCTCAATCA
>JBBABN010000025.1:0-5008 GCA_041657665.1 Minisyncoccota bacterium | reverse complement strand
GTGAAACCCGCGGAATCTACAGAAATCGCGCAATCCACAGGATCAAAAAAAATTATCATCATCGGCATTATCATTTTTGTATGTGTCATTATTATCGCGATTATTATCGCGCTTATTATTGTCAATACATCTAGGAAAGGACCTGACGAACGGATGTCGCGCTAAGTTCACCGCGTTTATAAAGTGTCACAAGTTTCGCGTATTTATATGCTGAGAACTCCGCATCTCCGAGATTCGCGCGAAATGTAAAAATATTACCATGATTTTTTTGATTTGAATCGATCGCGGTAATGATGCGCGCAACATCTTGCGGTTGATTCAATCCTTCCGTGCGCGATGCAAAACATAATACAATAATAATAAGAATCGCGAACGCGATAAAAACCGCGACTTCCACTTTATCCATATTGCTATATATAATGACACAAATATCAACGTTGATTGTGCGTGATTTCTTGCAATCGCACACGCGAAGTCATATCGCGGGGCGCACGCGATTCGCGACACCATTTTGTATCGGTAATTTTTCCATAATTTCGCGCGACACCGAAACTGTGTCGATTACACACGAATCGCGCATTCTCGCGCGCATTTCACCATCCTGTTGCGAAATGCGGGCAGACGAAATCGGCGGTATAACGCAATATATCGACACGCACGAATCGCGCGATGATATGATACCAACGACTCGCGCGATTGTGGATTTCGCGCAACATTGCGCGGAAAGTGAAGAGTGGCGCGCGCGTATCATTGATCGCGCGAACGGACAAATATGTGCGCGAAATTTGTGCGTTTCCAACATTATGGATGATGTTGTTGTGTCGCGCGACATTATATCGGAAAACGCGCTATTCGAAGAAGGACTTGTTGTGCAAAATTGCGCGGAATATGCGCTTCCGCCCGCATCAGAATCGCGCGGTCAAATTATAACACTTATTCCGCCACTTGATAGCGATATGCGCATTTCTGACGATGGAATCGCGCGTTTTATTTTGACAACAAGAATAACTCGCGTATTTTCAAACGGTATTTGCTGGTATATACTTGACTAAAATGACGGCGCGGACTAACATCGATACGGATACTGTTCTGGTTCGCGATTCGCTCGCGGTAATGGGAACAGCGCATTTTAGTGGACGTGTCGAAATTGCGGGAGCGCATCCCGCAATATTATTAGGATCCGCAGGTGTGTCTATCAACACAAGTGATGACGGAGCGCAACTCAAAATATGCGCGAAACATGGCGCGGAACCTATGTTAATCGTAGATAAAACGCGCGGTTTAATCTTGGGTCGCGGACTTTCATTTGCCACGCATCCCGATGTTATTGTGCGCGAAATTTCGCGCGATTCTTCATTTGCAACCGCATCGCATCAACAAATCGCAACGGCGCGCGCAACCCATGATTATTTCGCGCAACACGAACCATCTTGCACGTTCGATACATTTAACGCGTCGGTAATTCGCGCGCGCGATGATTCCGCACCTATAACATTTCAAGGAGATGTGCAATTTAATGCATCAGTACATATTGAGGGAAATGTCGCGCATTCTTTTGCATTTTTCGATCCGCAAAATCCGAATTGCGCAATTCAATTCGCGACCGCGCCTAGTTATGTAATTGTCAAAGATGCGCGATTATTTGTCAATATGGCACTTTGCGCGAATGACGCATTGATTCGCGCAATAACATTTATTGCGGATTGCGCATCTGTCGATATTCCGCGACTCGAATTTTCAACAGGCGGAACAGTTATTCTAAGTAATACGCGCAAATTTATCGCACAATGCGCGAATATTCGCTGTTACGATCCGCTTGATGTATTCTTTCCGGAGCGTATATTTCACGTCGCGCAAATTACACGCGCTTCGTCATGCGCGATTTCATCATGCGGAACTTTCGCGATAATTGGTACAATGGAAGATGGAGCACGCGGTAGTGCGCATATTATTCATATTGCACACACACTTCGCGAAAGTTCCGCGCAACCGACAGATGATGAGTATATTGCGCGCGCAATATCACCTGTTTCAAAATTGATTGGTCGCGGAATGCGCATTGATGACGCGCCAATTGGCGCATTTGTCGCGGTTTCCGCGGATCAATCATTCGTGGTTGCCGCAAGTATAACTGACATCTTTATCTTTAGCATGGGTGGCGCACAATTCGCGCGAATCTCAATGGGTAATGACGCGCCGATTCGCGCGATTTTGTTGCGCGGATTCACATTATTCGTAGCAACAGATAGCGCGATTTTCGCGTACAAATGCGTACCTGGTTCACAATATGGAATTTGGATTCGTGCATTTTCTTGCAATGGATATTGCGCACCATTCGCGGTAAATCGCGCGGGTCTGATAATGTATGCAAAAAATATCGCGGATTCGCGACTTTCGCGCTTCGCGCTCAGCGAAACATATGCGACGCGCGTCGCAGATGATGAATATTGCGTAAATATTGCGCATTTGCATTGCGCTTCATGTGTCGCGGTAAATTGCGCGGGTGATAAATGCGTCGCGAATATTATTTGCGCTTCGTGTGACTTGAATACACAAATCGCACAATCCGCGCAAACATTATATGTTTCACTGGGTCGCGCGAACGTCGCGCAAATTTCGGTCGCGCCTAATACGCAGGTAGTGTTCGCGTCGATGAGCGCGAATGGATCGCGTACAATTATCGTTGGTGCTGATCAATCACTTTCTCTTTTGTATTAACACGTGCAAATTTTAGCGCATCCGATATACAAAATGAATAAGAACACCATCCTCATCGCGATTATTATCATCATTATTGTGTGTCTTTGCTGGTACAGTTATCACTATCGCAAATTGCACGCAACTTGGACAGGATACTTTTTCAACAAAGATATTGAACGCGCGACTTTCCCGACAACTGATCAACCTCCAATCAGTATGACAAATATCAGCGGACGCGAATTTATTATTCCATGTGGCGCAATTGCATCCGCATTCGCATGGTCTGAACTTGGTGGCGTATATTTGCGCTATGGACAATATGATGACGCGAAAGATGCGGTTATCTATGTCGTGAATGACGAAAATGAGATTCCTACATCTTGCCTTGAAGCATATGTTGAACCGGGATGGAACATCCCGCAAGTGCGCATCGCGAAATTCACAGCAGGAAATGGACAATTATGGAAACTTTACGATTCATTTCCAAGCGCTACACAAATTGCGCGTAACCAAAAATGCGCGTCTCCAATGTTTGCGCGCTCTATTACAAAATGGCCTGCTTGGGTCGCGCAACATGAAGTGTTTAAGTCGCTTATTACGCCGATTGACGGCAAATTGCCGGAAATGTCAGGCGCAATCAGCAATGTGAAGTATCCGGAATTATCATTCGCATCTGACGCGCATTTCCGCCAATATAGATTTGGTGTCGAAATGGTTATCGGTGCGCAATCCGATGCGCAATCCGATTTGCAATCCGCGCAGTTTATTCTTGTTCCGACGGATCGCGAAATGGAATTCTTTGTGTATCAAAATGGCGCGACAATACACCAACTAATTGCAAAGAATGGCGTATCATATAGCATTGCAAGTGCGCTTTCCGACGCAGACGTCGCGAGATGGAAACTCACACTGACGACGACAACTCCGCGCTAGATTCATTCGCGCAATTTGACGAAATGTGGCGCGCGCTTCTTTCGCGCAATCTTTCGCTTTCCCTCAATATCGCGGATCGTATTGCGCGAGCGCGCTCATTTTCCGCGCGTGATTTTATATTTTTCATCGCGCGCTTCTTTTTTGAAGATGTTGGGCGCATATCGATATGCGCGCGATTTGTGCGCGCCATAACACCAATTGTGTGTAGATTTGGTCGCAAGATTTCACCATCCGTAATGTCGCGCATAATTCCGCTCATCGAAGAATCGCTTCATGGCGCGACTTCATGGATACCTATTATTGCGGCGCGCAATTTTTGCGCATCCGAATTCGCGCAAAGTCAATACGAGGAATTGCGCGAGTTTGCGGCAGATTCCATGTCACATCGTATTTCGTATAATCTTGGTGATGATTACATTACAATTCGCGAGTTCGCGCGTAATATTTGCGCGCCATCGCGCGATAGACAGTGTTTACTTGCAAGTCCCGCGCAATTTTGTGCAATATGTGAAAAATGGACAAAGATCGCAACGGATGCGAATGTATTATGTTCGTCATGTGTACAAGAAGGAATCGATGCGCAACGCGAATCACCAATCGAAAAAATGCGCGCGATATTATGTGTGCGCGCTGTATCAGATCCGCATTTCGCGGAACTTTTTGACAATCCTTTGGCGCGCGAAATATCGCGTATATGTCGACGCGCAGCCGGAATGTTGACAATCGAACAGGAAGCGGAAGTACGCGCAACTTTTTCAAATATGCAAATGATATGCGCGATTTCGCGCGAAATCGCGCGCATTACAGTGCGCACCGTAATCGATTCGCGCACATTCATTGGGTTTGATCCGCAAATGCCACAATTATCGATTTTTCACGGACCACTAGACAAAAGAGAAGCGGATTGTTTCGCGCATCTTGCATATGTTCGCGCGCGTCTTGGTGTTGCGCGCGAATTCGCGCAATTTACGCGCATAATTCAGGTTGCGCGCGAATTATTCTTGTGTATTGAGTTGCGCGACGTTGAGGAACCGCGTATTATGCTTTCAGTGGGTCACGCTGTTGGATTCGCGATTCGCGACATTGAAAAAGCGCGCGTTCTTGCGCTTAATTGTTTGTGGCGCCATATTATGGCAATACCTGGGCGCGGATGTACCGCGGGACTTATTATATTTCGCGCGACACCCGAATCCGCGACACATTTTGTATTTACAGGTGATTATTTCGCGACCGCGCATGCGCGATCTGTTGCGCGACCCATCAATCGCGCGATTGTCGCGAATATTATCGATCGCGATACTGAGTGGTTTGCGCAACAAATCGCGCATTGGGAACCCGAGCTTGACGCGATTCGCGATTTCGAACGAATGGCGCG
>JBBABN010000024.1:0-5089 GCA_041657665.1 Minisyncoccota bacterium | reverse complement strand
AGACACAAAATCACGAAGATCATATTCAATCCCATAGAACACCAGGGAATAAAAGTGTTCGCGAAGTCCTTTTTCTCCGCTCCGAGAAAGGCGAACACTCCAGGAACAATAGACAGAATCCACAACCAGAGTGTTTCAATTTGCGGATTGCTCCAGTAGTCACCCATAAGAGGGATAAATGAGATAAAGACCGCAACTGCATACATCACCAGTCCTGTTTGTGCGCTTCTCGTGAGCCACAAGAATATTGCAATGGCACAGAGTGCGACTGAAACTTTTTCGGGCGTTCCCCAATAGAATGGACTTCCGTTAAACATTACTGCAAAAAACATCAGGAATGACGCGATCACCCAACCCAACTGTAAATACGGTTTTTTGTTTCCACTCTTGTACGCCAGAAGAAGTCCCAACGCATCAAGAACAAGAACCAATGTCCAAGTCACGATGTTTTGCGGCACATTGCTTAGATATACGATCAACGCAAAGGCTGCAAAAACAGCAAAACCTGAAACACCACTTGCTACTACAAACCAATGCTTCCATCTGTCGCTCACTACACACCTCCTGTCAAAGTTGAACAATACTCTCTGCCGATAGATTTACACTCAGAACACGATTTGTCAATGTTTTAAATAATACGCTATACTATTTTTATGGCGCACCAGTCTCTCTATAGAACGCATCGCCCCGCAACATTCGCGGATGTCGTGGGGCAGGAGCAGGTAACAAAGCCCTTAGAGGAAGCAGCGAAGACGAAGAAAATCGGGCATGCGTACCTCTTCGCTGGCACGCGCGGCCTCGGGAAGACCTCGGTCGCGCGCATCTTCGCGAACGAGATCGGTTGTACGGGGAATGATCTCTACGAGATAGACGCCGCGAGTAATAATAGTGTTGAGGATATTCGTGCGCTTATCGAGGGTGTCTACACACTTCCGTTCGAGTCGCCGTATAAGGTCTATATTCTCGACGAGGTACATATGCTCTCGAAGTCGGCGTGGAATGCATTCTTAAAAACGCTTGAAGAGCCACCCGCGCACGCGGTCTTTATTCTCGCAACGACTGAATTAGAAAAAGTGCCAGAAACAGTGCAGTCGCGCTGTCAGGTATTTGAATTTAAAAAACCGACGCGCGCGATACTCGCGAAGATGGTCGCGAATGTCGCGAAGAAAGAAGGATACACACTCGCGCCCGACGCCGCCGAGCTTATCGCGATGCTCGGCGATGGCTCGTATCGCGACGCGCTCTCGGTTCTCCAAAAAGTGTTTGCCGCTTCAGATGACCTGCCTGCGCAGGCAGGTAAAAAGCTCACGCGCGCAGAAGTAGAGACAGCGACAGGTGCTCCGCGACAAGAACAGGTGCACGCGCTCATAAACGCACTTGCAGAAGGCGAAAGAGGTAAGGCACTCGCCGCGATAGAGAATGCAGCGCAGTCGAGCGCCGATATGAAACTCTTCTTGGAACTCGCGCTCGAAGCGCTTCGCGCGACGCTTCTCATTCGCTACGCACCCGACCTCCGCGCCTCGCTCCAAAGCGAGCTCGGCGCGGACGAATTTTCTGCACTCGAAAAGTTTGCGACAGAAAAGGGAATTACTCATACGACCATGCTCGCATTCCTTAATGCAGCTGATCGCATCCGCTATGCGCCCATTCCCGCACTCCCGCTCGAGCTCGCGGTCTTAGAGCTCTTTCCTGAATAATATCTAAACCAGTTTTTGGTTATCAACAATCGAACCTATAGATATGAGCTAATGAGCGTATAACTAGTATATAATACTAAGAATGAGAATTCTTTTGAATGAAAAGAAACGCGCTATTCAGCTTCGTAAACAAGGTCAAACATACGGAGAAATTTCGAAGAAAATTAAAGTATCAAAGTCCACTCTCTCCTTGTGGTTGCGAGATGTTAAAGTACCAGTCGAATTTATTTCTCGCATTCAACAAAAGAAACTAGATGCCGTCAAACTTGGTTGGGAAGCTCGTAGGAAAGAACGCATTGATCGAACTCATCGGATTACTGTTTCGGCCCAACAGGAAGTTAAACGGCTTATGTCCGACCCTCTCTGGCTTGTTGGAGTAGCACTCTATTGGGCAGAAGGGCATAAAGAGAAACTTTGGCGTACAGGCACGCTGGTCACATTCACGAATATGGACGCGGACACTATTATTCTCTTCAGGAGCTGGTGTCGTAAATTTCTTGATGTGAGTAACGATGATTTTGTTTGTACTCTCTATATTCATGATTCGCGCCGAGCTCAATCTAATGAAATGAAAAAATGGTGGGCACAAAAACTCACAATAAGTCCCGAGAGTATCGCGGTATATTACAAAAAGAGCGTAAAGAAACATGTACGACACAACGATGCGGATGATTATCATGGCGTCCTTCGTGTGCGTGTCAGGAGAAGTATAGATATGAACCGACGAATTGCCGGCTGGACATTTGAATTGGTGCATTCACTTAAAAACAAAAATAAGTTACCATAAAGCGTGTTCGTGCCCACAGCTGGGGGATCGTCTAATGGTAGGACGACTGGTTTTGGTCCAGTTAATCTAGGTCCGAATCCTAGTCCCCCAGCTGTGCGCGTGAATCGGGGTTCGATTCCCTGTCTCCCAGCTCGACGAACGAAGGTGAGGAAGACACTGAGGTCAGCAGACCGAAGTGAAGTATTAATTCCTCTCGCGAGGTCGAGCCTCGCGAATTTAGAAATTGGCGTTATATAAATGAATACATAGGTCTGTCCTATGTATTTGAATGGCTCAACGGGATGAGTCATTCAGAAAGTAAGGTCTCGTTTTGGTAGTTTGGTATAATTCGTCCATGAAGAAATGGAGAAGCTATGGATCTACAAAGTTTAGGATATAACGATTTTTTTGAATCCGGTCGCAAACGACTTGGTTTAGATTCTTTTGTGGTGGCCCGAGTCATTGCTGAACATCGAGAATCATATCGAGTAGTAAATGCGACTGGCGAATACACTGCAAAAATAACAGGTAAACAGATGTTCGTTGCTACATCTCGAGAGGATTATCCCGCGGTAGGTGACTGGGTTTCTGTTACCGAACTGAACGCTGAACAAGCAGTTATCCAGGCTGTGCTCCCGCGGAAAACCATATTGAAGAGAAGGGGTGTCGGCAGCTCCGATGCGCAGATTATTGCTGCTAATGTCGATATTGCATTTATTGTACAAGCGGCAGTACGAGATTTTAATGTTAATCGACTTGAACGGTATGCTGCGATGACTGCTGCAGGCGGTGTGCAGTCGAGTATTATTCTCAACAAGATTGATCTCATATCGAAAGCTGAACTCGATGATATCGTATCTCGAATAAGAATGAGGTTTCCTGAGACCAATATTATTCCGATCAGTACTGTGACTGGAGATGGTCTTAATGAGTTAGTAATTCAATTAGAGAGAAGGAAAACGTACTGTTTTGTCGGATCCTCTGGTGTAGGAAAATCTTCAATCATCAATAATCTTCTCGGAGAAAATGTTTTGGCAACGGGGCAAATAAGAATTCGAATGAATAAGGGGAAACATGTTACGACATCCAGATCGCTATTTGTTCTTAATGGAGGCGCGATGGTTATCGACAATCCCGGAATGCGCGAACTTGGTATGCTTGACTCCGAAACGGGAATAGGCGAAATCTTTAACAAGATTGTTGAAATCGAGAAATTGTGCAAATTTTCTGATTGTACTCACACCAACGAACCTGGGTGTGTTGTACGTTCTGCGCTAGAGTCCGGTACTTTGAATGAAAGACAATACGAGAGTTACGAGAAACTAAAGAGGGAAAACGAATTTTCCGATATGACGAATCTAGAAAAAAGAGGGAAAGATCGTGCGTTCGGAAAGTTTGTAAAGAAGGCAAAAGAGCAAATTGCGAAATATAAGTAACTCAGAAATAACATCGTTTTGATATAATAAAATTATGAAGAAAAGCGAACTGGGAGAAATGACAGAAAAAGTTAAGAAGGTGATGGAGAGATATCGAGTGGACTTTCCGGATGTAAAAATGGACAGAGATTATATTCCGTTCAAAATAACGGAAGAATGGGGTGAGTGTCTCCAGGTCTATTTGATGCTTACTGATCGTGGCCGCCAGAAAGGAAAGAGTAAAGAAGAAATAAAAGAAATGCTCTCGCACGAATTCGCGGATGTGTTCGCGTATTTACTACTATTCGCAGAGAGCGAAGGAATCGATCCAATCGAAGCGGTTACTGAAAAGTGGTTTGCGTATTTGAAGAAAGAATGAAGTGAAAATAAAAACATGAAAATCTTTTTGATTTGCAGCAAGAAGTTTTATGACCGAATTCCAGAAGTCATAGACGAACTTGAGAGTAGTGGACACAGTCTAACTATGCCAAATTGCTATGATGACCCGTCGAGTGAAGAAAGATATCGCCAGCTCGGGCCAGAGGAACATACGAAATGGAAGAGTGAAATGCTTAAACAGAGTACTGACACTATAGATACACATGACGCTGTCTTGGTGCTGAACTTTGATAAGGGGGAAATGAAAAATTATATTGGTGGCGCGACCTTTCTCGAGATGTATGATGCCTTCAGATTAGGCAAGAAGATATTTCTTTATAATGATGTCCCTGAAGGAATTCTTCATGATGAGATTAGAGGATTCGATCCAATTCTCTTAACAGGGGATTTAAGAAAGATTATCTGAATCAAGACTGAGGAATTTCTTACAAAAGAGCAGGTATTGACAAAATATACGTGTGGTGGTAAGATGGAAATTGTTAGGAAATTATAAGTTATTATTACTATGGAAAAGATATCTAATAAAACACGTTTTCTCTCGGTCATTTTGCTTTCAGCAATTATGGTTTTTGGGATCTCGACCCCTAGTGTGCTCGCTGCGACTGAAACAGAATCTGACCAAGCGATTGTGGCGAGCTCGACTGAGTATGAAGCGGCTCTCTCTGCGCTTACTGATGAACAAATAAGCTTCATCATTGCAGTGCTCGAAGCCTTCGGTGTTGATGAGGCAACTCTTGTCGAGGTGGAAACGGCACTCGTAAAATAATTATATCGAGTTTAAACAAACAACCCTCGACGAGTCGAGGGTTGTT
>JBBABN010000023.1:0-6026 GCA_041657665.1 Minisyncoccota bacterium | reverse complement strand
TATCGTCACGGACAGACAAATATTTTAAAGAATTAATTTGGAAAAAGGGAGAATTCGAAAGAGTTAAGTTTGATGATGATTACCAAATCTCAGTACATAAAACTGGCAACGAAAGCGTCAGCGTCTTGCAAGATCTTTCAACTGGAGAATTAAAGGTTTTGGGTTTCGCGACTATGAAAGCCCTAGCCGAAATAAGTGGATTTAACGAAGTCCCAGTATTTATCGATGGTCCGCTCGAGTATCTTGATGAAGAAGTTCAAGCTAGTTTTCTTCAGCAGTTACCAACCTTCATGCCAGAGAAACAGGTCTTCATTTTTTCTGTGGATCGGGAGTCAATTGTAAGATTTGGCAATAAAAACGTTAAATCAAGTAATTTCTTCAGATTGACTAGAGATAGTAGTTCATTATCTACAAATGTAGTTGCGTTCAAACAATAATATGGAAACAAAATATCCTCAATTTATCAGAGTCGATGCTGCCATCAAAGCAAAATATTTGGATCTGCTTAGGGGAGTCGGTCTTTTCCAGGAAAGTGAAGCTACAGATATATATTTTGTTTCAGCTGCGCTTGGTTTTAAGCATGCACTGAAAAAAGAATCAGAAAAGCAAGCGGATTTGAGATTGTATTCAACCTTGCAAACAAAATACCAATCTTTAATAAGAATTATTGCCTTGAAAGATACTAATTTTGACTACGATGTTCTTGCGGATGGGAAAAGGATGCTCAAAATAGTTGAGTCATATGCGAATGGAGGCGCGGCAATGCTACATGACAAAATCTTAAAAGGTAAGGGAATGGATTTCTCCATTGAAGATGAAATGTGGGAAGATCTTAAAAAAGAAGATAACTAAAATTGTGTTGTTTAGTAAATAATCTTATGTCTGAATATTACAACCCGAACCGAATAGCGTCATGGAATTATGGAGGCAAAAATTGGAAATTAAGCCGTTCAAAAATTGATTTGTTTCTGAAATGCCCGAGATGTTTTTATATTGACAATAAACTTGGAGTTAAGCAGGTTCCTCCCTATCCATTTTCTATTAACAATGCCGTTGACCATCTCTTAAAACAAGAATTCGATTCCTATCGCGTGAAAAATGAACAACATCCTTTGCAAAAAGAATATGAAATTGATGCCCGACCAATGTCTCACGATGAGCTTGATGAATGGCAAAGAAATTTCGGAGGCGTCAGATATTTGCATGAGCCGACAGGATTCTTGGTAACCGGAGCGATTGACGATTTGTGGATCAATGGGAACGACGAATACATTGTTGTTGATTATAAGGCGACCGCAAAAGACGAAGCAGTAAAAGCATTAGATAAGGAATGGCAGAATGGCTACAAGCGACAAATGGAGGTTTATCAGTGGCTATTACGGCAGAATGGATTAAAGGTTTCTGATGTTGGATATTTCGTTTATTGCACAGGGAAGATGGACAGAGACGCGTTTGATAAGAGAATTGATTTTGATGTGAACTTAATCGAACACAAAGGCGATGATTCGTGGGTTGAGAAATCTTTGTTTGAGATAAAGAAATGTCTGGACAGTGATGTCATACCCGAATCTGGAGAACATTGTGATTGGTGTGCATACTGGAATGCGAGAAAAGAGTTTGAGAAATAATATTATGGCTAACAAATTCCGTATTCCCAAAGAAATAGAAGAAGAAATAAGAAAGAGAGATGAGAATTGTGTGTATTGCAAAAAGCCGATGATTTCCCCTTGGCAAAGTAGCAACCGAAGAGATTCAGCCACGATTGAACACTTGAGAGAAATCAAACCATTTTATTGGACAGACGAAACCGGTTTAAGAACTAGTTTAAAAAAGGAAGAGTTGGCGATATGTTGTGGCGCATGCAATTCAAGCAGAGGAAAAAAGAAAATACGGAGTTGGCTGCAAAAGAAGAATATAGATGAAACGACAGTGGCAGATGTAGTTAAGGAATATATCAGGAAATATGAAAGTTTAAACCCGTAAGGTGACACCTTACGGTAGTGGTGGTAGTTATGGAGCTGATACAATACCAATATGAACTACATTGTTTTAATCATCGTCGCTCTCGCCGGAATCGCGATTGGAATGTTTTTCGCGCGGCGAAACACGAACGCCGGATTTATCGCCAAGCAAATGGAGCAGAAGACCGACAACAAACAGAAGATTCTAGAATTCGTGCAAGCAAACGGGAAAATTCAGAATAACGATGTGGAGAAACTGGTCGAAGTATCTAACGCAACCGCAGAGCGATATTTGGACGAGCTAGAGAAAGAGGGGAAGCTTACCCAGCACGGCGAAATCGGTCAGGGCGTTTTCTACACCGCAAAATAGCCGTATTTCAGACGAATAACTCAACGGGATGAGTTATTCGCTACGGCCAACAAATGTCCGGTTTTTCGCCGATGACGGCTTCGAGCTTCTGCCAGACCTCTGTCTTCGTGCCGAGCTGATCAATAAGCCCGTTCTCGAGAGCCATTTTGCCGAGCATTGAAGAACCATCTGCAAGCTCGGTCACTTTTGCTACAGATAAGTTACGATTTATCGCAACTACTTGAATAAAGTTCTGCAAGAGAATATCGAGGTCGCGCTGGATAAGAGAACGCTCGTCGACAGTGAGCGCTCGGTCGGCAGTGCCGGTATCTTTATATTTTCCCGTGGTCAGCTGATTGTAGGTGAGACCATCTTTTATATTCTGTTTTGCATTATCGACATACGACATAGTGACGCCGATGCTCCCTATATCGGAGTTTTCTCCAGCGATGATAGTGTCCGCCGAGCTCGCTATCCAATACGCGGCTGAATCAGCGTTCTCGCGCACCCAGGCGACCGAGGGCTTCCCGGGGGCTTTCCTAGCTGCAGATATTTCTTCTGCGGCGGCGGGCGAACCACCGCTAGAATCGATCTCGAGGAGGACGGCTTTTATCTTCGGATTATCCGCAGCATCGGAAAGATTCCAGACAACTTCTTCTGAAGAGGTGATGGTGTCACAGTAGCTGTCGGGCGAACTGAGGATACTGTCCGCACCTTCAGGTCGATAGGTCATAATGCAGTCGCGTATCTCTATACCGAGAGTGTTGCAGTTCGGATTGTCGCTACCAGTATCTGAAGATACTTCTTCTGAAGTGATGTCGGTTGACCCTATAGGTATGAAATAGAAAATCAGAACTCCAGCAATAGTGGCGACAGTCATAATCAAGAATATCGAAACAAGAAGACCAGCGCTTGCATATCGTGATTCAAGCCAAGTGAAGGGCCATGCGAGACCTGAAAAGAATTCTTTTATCTTATGGTGGTTATTTTTTATAATCATATTTTCGAGTATAGCACTCACATTTTTAAAGAATCTTGCATTCTCTCACTACTTTGTAGTAACATCCACATCGGCTTGGAAACTTCTCGACAATGTGGTTTAGGACCTGTTTTACAAACAACAAAGGTCCTTGGGGTTCAACTCCCTGTGCGAGAAGAGCTCTTTCTCAACTTGTGGAAACCGTAATGCGTAAGGTGGAAGACAAAGAAGTTCTGCCATGGGCAGGTCGGAGTCGCTATGAAACCACCCTTTACGGTCTGACGAGATGATTTCATGAATCACCACAGGAGCTTCCAAGCCATCAAAAAACGACCCTCGGAAACGGGGGTTTTCTTTTTTCTGATGTACAAGAATTTGATTAAACTGCCCGTTTGTAAGCCCGTAAGGTGACACCTCGTGATGATTAAGTAAGAAGAGCTGTTAGACCACACACGTTAAAACTATTTCTTGTTCGGATCGTAATCAGTTTTATAGCCAGGATTCTCTCCGGGGCGGAATTTGTTTGGATATTGAATGTCCGTTTTCACATCATGAGTAACTTTCTTGAAAAATTTAAAGACATCGTATGGGCTAGTAATATTTCTAAGGGTGTATGGTTTTTGAGTTGCTCCTTGGCGAGTGTATGTGAACGAGCCAGCTGTAGAAACCAAAATACTTCCTGTATTACCGCCACCAAACAACTTATCAAAAACACCAACATTTACTTCCGCATTTGTGATTTGGTCAAAATCAATCATTTCAAAATCCCGACCAATCCACCCTTTTTGCAAAATTACCCTTTTGTCAGTAATTGCATAGTAGGTGTGCTTATAGACGAGAATTTGATAAATTGGGATTCCAAACACCAAACCAATTCCAACCCAAAAATGTGGGAGAAGAAAAATACCAAAACCAAATATGTGTGAACCAAATAAAATATCATACGCAGAAAGTCCAATGAACGGTATTAAAAAAATCATCCAAAACAAACCAAAAATGACGGTAAAGATTGAACCTCCTAAGAGAAAAGGCCAAAAACTTGGTATCCCCTCCCAAAAAACCTTTTCGTCTTGGTCCAAAACTTTGTCCAATTCTCTCATAGTTTTATGTTATCTGTTATTGCCACTAATTATAGTGGCTTGAGTAAAGCGAAAATAAGTTATTCACACTCACTAGAGCTTACTCTAGCACAAAACGCTCTCGGAAATTTAAACCCGTAAGGTGTCACCTTACGGTGGAGTTTGATTAAACTACCTGTTTGTTGTAGTGTACTCCGAGAATTGTTCCGTGATTCTTCAAATAGGGTAGTCAAACACGAAAGGAAGGTGCGTTATGTACAAAGTGATTATTGCTCTGAAAGAAGTGGCCCAAGCAGAAAGCTTGGCGGAGGCGTGTCAGTTGTTCATTATGAAGACCAAAGAAATGCTTCTTATGAACGTCGAATGTTCTGAAATGGTTCTTTTAGAAACATGTATGATTCAAGCCGAGATTGATGGCGTTAAATGTACGATGAATTTCGACGCCATAATGGAGTTCTCGCATGCAGCTGGGATTCTGAACGAAAACGGCAAGCTGCGAGATAAACCCGCTCCGTACATCCCGAAAGATTTTGCACAAGAGGTTTTCTTGGCATCTTACAGCGACTCTGTGGCTGCCTTCGTTGCCGAAAATGCAGAATCCTTCGCGCAGATCGTCGCTGAAGTGTCATGACTCTGACTCGTTTGACTGAAGAGCTAGCGGATAACGCTGGCTCTTTCTTTTTTCTGATGTGCAAGAATTTGATTAAACTACTCATTTGTTGTACTGTGCTCCGAGAATTGTTCTGTAACCCATTGAAACAAAACCGAAAGAGGGGGTGCATCATGAAGTACAAAGTGACCATCTGTGCGAGAGAAATGCATGTTACTGAGAATTTGGTGGAGGCTTGTCGATTATTTCTTTGCGAGTTCAAGAAAAAAATTGACGACAATCATCACTTGATGGAGACATTGTTGAACACGAGCTTCATCGAAGCCGAAATTGATGACATCAACTGTATGATGAACACTGTTAACATAACCAAATTCTGCTACGCGGTCAGAATTCTCGAGAAGGACGATTCTGTAAACAAAAATCCTCCCTCGGATATTCCGGAGGAACTCGAGCGGGAAGCTGTCTTGGAAGCAAGTGAAATTAAGTGGGTAAGGGCTCGTGTATAACACGAGTCCTTTATTTTAGACATACCCGCAGTTGTGGATTATCATAGGCAAGAACTATGAATACTCTATACTGTCGCGTGCTCAAACCTATTTTATTTCTCTTTAGCGCCGACGCAGTTCACGCTCTTTTCATCACCATCGGCGAGTTCGCCGGGCGATGTGTCATCGCGAAATGGCTCCTCAGACTTTTCTATAATTATCGCGGACCTGATATCAGTAAGGTTGTCGACGGTATAACCTATCGCACACCCATTCTGCTCTCGGCAGGGTTCGACCCCGACGGACAACTCACGCGAGTATTGTCGTCACTCTCGTTTGGTGGAGAAGAAGTCGGCTCGATAACCGCGCATAAGTGCGAAGGGAATCCGCGTCCTTGGTTCACGCGACTCGTCCGTAATAAGAGTTTCGTCGTGTATAAAGGTCTGCGTAATCGCGGTGTTGATGCACTTATCAAGAAGCTCTCAAACTTGGACATCCGATGTCCAAGTCAGCGGAGAACATCGGATGTCCCAAGATTTGTGCTCGGTGTCTCTAACGCG
>JBBABN010000022.1:0-7484 GCA_041657665.1 Minisyncoccota bacterium | reverse complement strand
GCAATCGTATACTGTTAAAAACAGAAAAAAGCGCAGTTTGTCTTTCCCGCTAAACTAAAAAGGAGAATCTTCCATGAAACGGATGACCGCAATTGTGGCGGTGGTGGTGATATCGGTTGTCGCTCCAAAGTTGGTTCTTTTGCTAATTGGCATGGGAGCACTTAGGAGAGTTGATGATTGGATTTTTGAAAGAATAAAGATCCAATCAGAATAAGATGAAGAAAGAAGGAGCTCCTGAATTGTCAGGAGCTTTTTTAATTTTTTTTAACTAACCCGCCTTCTTGGTGCGGATGTAATTAACCAGAATAGGGAGCAATGAAAGCGCGATGATAGCGAGTGAGAGTGGAAGTACATATTTTTCGCTGTCAGGGATGACCGAACCGAGGAAGTAGCCGAGCGAAACCATGCCTGCGCCCCAGAGACATCCGCCCAGTATGTTATAGCGTAAGAATTTTTTATACGACATAGTTCCGACACCGGCGAGTATTGGCGCGATGGTTCGTACGATTGGTACGAATCGTGCGAGCACAATCGCTCTTCCTCCGTAGGTCTCAAAGAATTTCTGTGTACGCGTTACGTATGATTGTTTGAAGAATCGCGAATCTTCCTTTCGGAAAAGGGCAGTGCCCACTTTCGTACCGAACCAGTAGCCGACCGAATCACCAACTATGGCTGCGGTGACGACAATAAGAACGAGAGGTCCAAATGAGAGAAATCCACCAGAAGAAAGTAATCCTGCAATAAAGAGGAGCGAATCGCCAGGGAGGAAGAGACCGAGTAAGATTCCGCTCTCGGCGAAGACGACAGTGGCGATACCGAGATACCCACCCGCTTTTACGATGGCCATCGGATCGAGTTGTATCCACGCGAGAAGAGAATGAAGCATTGGTATGCAGTATACTAGAAGGAATGGAATCTACACCATCGTTGCACACTCCCGAAGAAGAGCTCGCATATCTTCGCGAACAAGTTGCCGAAAAAGAAAAAGCATTAGAAAAATCGAGAGAAGAAAATCCTACGGAAATAAAACCGCGGGAAGAAATCATTTCAGAACAAATTCGCGAACATCAAGCAGCTTCTGCAGAAGTGCTCGCACCCACATATCGTATCAACGAAACAGTAGTGGGCGATACCGCTGAAAAGATTCTTGCAGACCTCAATCTCGGCGGAGACGAACAGGCGATTAAAGGTCTTCAACAGACGATGGAACAAAAGGGGATTAAAAATGCCCTTTCGGTGATCGAAAAAATGCATAATCCGCATATCGCCGATGACTTTCATCGGTATCTGGTGCGTTATATCGCCGCAGGACTACCAACACTCGGGATTGATGAAAAGGCACCACGCTTCAAAGCGCTAAAGATGGTGCTCTACGAAATCTCTCTTCCGGGGCCGAAGAATGCCGAGTCGGGTTCTCACATCAAAACGCTCAAAGAACTTATTTCAGGAATGGAACAATTCTACGCAGGCCTCCTCTCGGTCGCTGATTCTACCGAGAACGAGCCACAGTATTATGCGCTCGAGCTCGCAGTGCCTGCTGATAGTCCCGAACTCCAATTCTATGCGGCGGTACCGAATGGGAAGCGTTCTCTTTTCGAAAAACAATTACTGGCGATATTTCCTGATGCACATCTCACTCTACAGCCGGCTGATTATAATATCTTTGCTTCGGGTGGTATCTCGCTCGCTTCGACGGCAAAACTCGCAGAATATCCCGCACTGCCACTGAAAGAGTATGCCGACTTCGATTATGACCCGATTAATGCGATTATCAGCGCATTCGCCAAAATAGAAAAGACGGGCGAGGGCGCGGTACTCCAGATTATTATCGAGCCGCGCGGGGAGCGGCACGTGAAGCATTACCAGAAGGTTCTTCAAGCATTACGTAAAGGTGAGAAACAATCTTCTGCGTTCGCGATGCCAGAAACGATGTTGGGTGATATTGCACGAGATATCGGAAAAACACTTTTCTCGAGTAAACCAAAGGATGAACAACAAGCAAAAGAGGCAGAAACTCGCCAGATCGAGACGAATAAAATCTCGATAGAACAAATAGAAAAGAAGATTGCGACGCCAATTGTTGGTACGACGATACGGATCATCACTTCTTCGAATAATGAACAGAAGGCGAATCAGGTACTGGGCGAGCTGGAGGCATCATTTAATCAATTTGCGAATACGCAAGGCAACAAAATACTCTTTAATCGCGAATCATCGGAGAAAGATGTTGCGAGTGTCTGTGAAGATTTCTCATTCCGTCTTCCTGATGTGCATGCTCTCCCGCTCTCGCTTCGCGAGCTCACGACGCTTTATCACTTCCCACCATCAGGAGTAGAGAGTTCGCCACACCTGAAGCAGATGCGCTTCACTCACGCGCCAGCGCCGCTCGCACTCCCACAGATTGGTGCATTATTGGGTATCAATACGTATCGCAATGAAGAAACTCCTATTTATCTCGATCCTGAAGATCGCTTACGCCACCTTTATGTTATCGGTCAGACCGGTACGGGTAAAACGGGACTGATGAAGTCGATGATTATGCAGGATATTAAGAATGGTGAAGGGTGCTGTTTCATCGATCCGCACGGCTCCGATATTTTGGATATTCTCGCGGCGGTGCCACCAGAGCGTTATAACGATGTTATTTATTTTGACCCTGCTGATCTCTCGCGCCCGTTTGCGCTCAATTTCTTGGAATATGATTTCTCACGCCCCGAACAGAAGACTTTCATCGTGAACGAGCTTCTCGCCATCTTTCATCGCTTGTATGGCGATGTGCCCGAGAGTATGGGCCCGGCCTTCGAACAATATTTCCGTAATGCAACGCTCTTGGTGATGGAAGACCCTGCGAGCGGCTCGACGATGATGGATATCGCGCGCGTGCTCTCGAATAAAGAGTTCCGAGAACAAAAACTCGCGAAGAGTATGAATCCGGTCGTGAATCAATTCTGGCAAGAGATTGCGAATAAAGCCGAAGGCGACACTGCGCTCGCGAACATCGTGCCCTACATCACCAACAAGTTCGACGACTTCACCGCAAACGATTTCATTCGCCCAATTGTCGGCCAACAAGAATCCTCGTTTAAATTCCGTGAGGTAATGGACACGAAGAAAATTCTCCTTATCAATCTCTCGAAAGGTCGTTTGGGGGAACGCAACGCGAACTTGCTCGGTCTTATTGTCGTCGGTAAGCTCTTTATGGCAGCGCTCTCGCGCGCGGACAATCCGCGCGCGCCGTATCCGCCGTTCTATCTCTATATCGACGAGTTCCAGAATGTGACGACCGATTCTATCCCCGGTATTCTCTCGGAAGCGCGCAAATATAAACTCGGTCTTACGGTCGCGCATCAATTCCTCAGCCAAATAGCTGACAAAACGCGCGATGCAGTCTTCGGCAATGTCGGCAATATGGCGATTTTCCGCGTCGGTGAAGAAGACGCTGAATTCTTCGCGAAGCAGTTTGCACCGGTCTTCGAGGCGCTCGACTTCGTGAATATAGAAAACAGAAATGCGTATGTGAAGATTCTCGCGGGCGGTGTGCCACAGAAAGCATTTGATATGAAAACGCCCGATCTGCCAGCAGGGAATCCAGCACAAATTGACGACCTTATCCACCTTTCTTCGCTGACCTATGGTCGCGACCGTGCTACGGTTGAAAATATGATAAGAGAGCGATATCTCTCGCACTAAATGTATGAGTGAAAAATGGAAACTGGATTCGAGCAAAGTACCCCAGAAGGAGCTTCTTCCGAAGTTTCCAGATAGAGGAATTGAAGATGCTGAGTTTGAACCTGTCAAAGAAGAAGTGCCAGTGCAAAAAAATGCGCCAAAACCAGAAGAAGAAGATTATCTTCAAAAATTGTTTTCAGAAGGCAAATTATCGCCAGAAGAGGAGAGACGACAATATGAAGAAAGAGAAAAAGACAAATCAAGAAAAGATGAATTGCATAAGGAACTTATAAATCTTTATGGAGGTGCTTCTACTCAAGCTTTATTCGATGTGACTAACAGGTTTGGCTATATTTGTGGTCTTCTGCCAATAGATAAAGATGAAAGAGAAGCGGTAATGACAAAATTGGAAGCATTTATGGCCGAGCAACGCGAGAAAATGGGGAAACTAGAACCAGTCGAAGAGATTAAATCGCCAGCCGGACCGGAACAGTCGCCGGAAGAGGAAGTTGAAGAAGATGAAAGGTCGAAGTTGATGAATTCAGAAGATTTCAAAAAAAAGAATGGCAGGAATAAAGCAAGAATTTTGAAAAGATTTGATAAAGAACATCCGGTAAATACTGATAATGGAAAAGAGAAAAAAGCAGAAAGCGAAACGCCCAAAGAGCCATTGAGAGTTGTTGAGGAAGAGAACCAAAAGCAAGAAGAAATAGGTACCCCAAAAGAAGCGCGAGATGAATTTGAAAAAACTTTGAGAGAAGCTGTTGCGCGTCTCGATGATCCAGAAAGAGTTGAATTATCAGGACCAGAAGAAGCGGAAATACCTGAAGAGGGTATTCCGTTTCTCACAGATCGTTTAGAGGAAATAGATATAGAAGCAGAAAAGAATGGAGGAGTAATAGAAAAGTACTTCCGCAAGATGGGTGAGACATATAACAAATTAAGCACAAGAGAGAAGATTGGAACTGGTATAGCTCTTGGTCTTGGTGCTGGTGGTCTAATGGCGGTCTCGGTGCCTGCAGCGCTGGTGTTTTGTGGGGGCATTTGGGCACAGCGCGTCGCTGGTGCAGCAAGTATGTTTATGAAGTATGAAAGTGCGACATTGCCGCATGATGAGGAACAAAAAGATACATTCTGGAAGTGGGGAGCAAAAGAAAAAGCGATGGGAAAAGCGATGGCACAATCGGCTGTAATGACAGGTGCAATGTTGCTATTGGCTGAAGGAGTAGAAAGAGGAGTCGAATGGTTAGGTCATTATTGGCCAGATCATGCTGAAATAACTACAGAAACGCCAGTTGTGTCAGAACATCCCGCGGCCGCTGCGGCCGCGGGAGAATCCGCTGCATCAGTTCCACTCGCACCGGAAATTCCGTCTATTAACGTCGAAGCATCGCCAGGGCATGGTTACGAATATATGGTGAAGCGACTTTGGGAACAGCTGCCTAAAGATCTTGACGCAAGTAAGTTTGATGCAGATAGTGACATACATAAATTGCTCACTGCAGATGCGGCATCTATTGATACAGTCGTGCATCAGATCGCGAGTGATCCCGAGCATGGATTCTTTACTGCTGACGGAAGCGTACAGATAAACCCAAATGATCACATATTTATTGCTGCCGATGGACAGGTGCATCTTTCCCATGATTTCTATAACAGTGGACCTGTCCAAGCGCCGGCTGATGCTGTTGTAACGCCAGCATATTCTCCAGAGACGGAGACTCCTGTCGCTGCTGAAGTACCAGCTCCTGTTGTTCCTGAACCAGCCCCTCTTCCTGTTGAGTCGAATTATAAAGGCGGAATTAAATTTGGTGCCCCTAAAAGTATTCTTAATCCACAAGATTATCCTCTAGATTCGCATTCTTCTGTTCCCGAAGTACCTTCTTCAGAAGTTGTAACGAGAGGTCTTCCTGAAGAATCTTCTGTTGCGGAAACAACTCCATCTGTTGAACCGACTCCACCGCAGGTTACCTATTCAAATGATGTGATGAATACGAGAGTTTTCGCTGATGGTACAGAACATAAAGTCCTCGAGAGTACAAGATCCTATTCAGATGGTTATACAGAACTTACTGTTAGCGAAAATGGTCATACGATTGAACGCGTTATGACAGACCCAGAAGGGCATATTTATAAATCTGGTGCCGATGGGGAGCTTGTTCGAGTGCCTGATGATGAAGTCGCGGCACACACAGCGCAAGTTGAGACACCTGCTCAACAACCCGAAGCATCTACCGTGCATGAAAATATTGTGGTGAATAGTTCTGGCGTCGAGATAGCGACCGATGAGCCACATTTTTATGCTGACGCAGATGATAAACATATTTTTGCCTATGGCGGAGCATCAGCAGAAGAGAAGTTGAAAGCTATTAAAGAATATCTTACGACGCATCCGGATCAAACCGTATATAGTGCTGACGCGAATGGGGAACATCGAATTCCTTGGCACATCACGGATAAAGGGGAGTTGATTGGTGTACCAGAAAAGACCAACGGTATTCTCGGCTTCTTAAAATCGTTTGTGAAAGCTCCCGAGCCGGATGAATTTGTTAAACTTATTAAATAATATGATATGATATCGCCTATGCAAGATGAAGTAATAACCGCAATTGCTACCGATCTCGGGATTACCGAGCTCCCGATGGATAAACAGAAGGAGCTTATTTCTCAGTTCGGCGAGGTGGCACTCAAAGCAGCAACACTTTCAGTTATCGGGAAGCTTGCAGAAGAAAAACGTGCTGAATTCGCGGCACTTGCAGAGGCGGGCGACCCTATGGCGCTTAAAACATTCCTTGATCGGGAAGTTCCCGATCATGAAGAAGTTGCGAAAGCTGCGGTCGCCGAAGAAATAAAACGTTTTAAAGAATTTCAAAATAAATAATCGCTCTTATGAAACCAACTCAAACAGGTATTGCGGTCGCAGTCGCGCTCGTTGTTATTGTGTTCTTCTTTGTATTCAACGGGATGTCTATTTTTTCAGGATTGACCACAACAACAGAAACTACTACTAATCAAACCGCATCAACCATTATGTCCGACGTAACAGAATTGCAAATGACCGATGAGATTATAGGAACAGGTACTGTTGCTGCTGCAGGCGATACAGTAACGGTGCAGTATGTTGGAACGCTTACTGATGGTACCGTCTTCGATGCTTCTGAGAAGCATAGTGCTGACGGCTTCACCTTCAATCTGGGAGCAGGACAGGTTATTAAGGGCTGGGACCAAGGTGTTGCTGGTATGAAAGAAGGAGGGAAGCGTAAACTCGTTATTCCTGCATCACTCGCATATGGTGATCATGCAGTAGGGAATATCATTCCGGCGAATTCTACCCTTATATTTGAAGTTGAACTCTTGAAAGTGCAGAAATAATTTTAAAGAAAATAATAATGGGCGCGGATTCTTTTGAATCCGCGCCCATTTCGTTTCGTCCGTATTCATTAATACGGACTTTTGATGTTCACCAATATTCCGGGATATGTGGCCCCAAGGGTCTGCATCCCGAATACCTCGAATGAATAAGTTTTACCCCCGAGGGATACTAAGCCGTTTGCCAGACCAGCGAGTCCGGTAGCTGCTGCTGCGTAGGCACCATATTCTTTGGGATCAGCTCCATGGAATGCCTTGGATCCTAAATACCCTCCAGCGTATCCAGCGATACCATACAGTAAACCGCTTGAAAAAATTGAGATAAAATCATTCGGCCGCGTTTCTCGGATGTAAGCCCGACCAGCTTTTTCGACTGTCGCGACGGCATAGAGATGCGTTAAGTTCACTTCACCCTTCACTTCGTAGTTCAGAGTGAGATCGCTCGT
>JBBABN010000021.1:0-7918 GCA_041657665.1 Minisyncoccota bacterium | reverse complement strand
TAAATCCTGCAGAATAGCAACGGGCTTCTTAAGTTTTTTAGATATTGCATGGATAGTCTTGATATATTGCGCATGCTCGTCGTGAGAACCGTGTGAGAAGTTAAGCCGGGCAACATCAATGCCGGTATGGATCATATCCGTCAGCACCTTCTCGTCTCTTGAAGAAGGTCCGATGGTCGCAACAATCTTTGTTCGTTTGAATCGCATATAGTGTTTGTATACACTACTTTCTTCCGGGAAGGAAGTGGAGCATTCTTTTCTTTTTTGTCTAAAGTAGGTTATGGTGGTCTGATGAGTCGAGAAGAGAGCGTTCTGCGCTTTGAAGATGTTTCGTTCGGATATGGGCACAATAAGCCGATCCTCGATGAGGTCGATTTTCCTGTGCGCCGTGGGATGAAGATGGCCATTATGGGTCAGAACGGCGCGGGAAAGTCGACTCTCTTCGCACTTATGGCGGATGCCCTGAAGCCAGATTCGGGCGAGATTCATGTGTCACAGGGTGTGACGATAGCGACTGCACCGCAGGTTATTCCGCGCGACCAGCTCGCCCTCACGGTGCGTGAATTTTTTCAAAAATGTTTTACGAAACCGGTGTATGATATCGACCCGCGTATTGATGCGGTGCTCGAGATAGTGAATCTAAAACAGCATGGAAAATTACACGAGAGAGTGATGAGCAGCTTCTCTGGCGGTCAACAGGCGCGACTCCTGCTCGCTTCAGCACTTATCCAGAACCCGGACCTCCTCCTTCTCGACGAACCGACGAATAATCTCGACACGGCCGGTATCGAACACCTCACGAAGTTTCTCGTCGAGTATCCTTCGACCTGTATTGTTATCTCACACGATGCACATTTCTTAAATGCCTTCACTACCGGCGTGCTGTATCTCGATGTCTTCACACGAAAGATAGAGCAGTATTCAGGAAATTATAACGATGTGCAGCGCGATATTCTCGCGCGTATCGATCGAGAGAATAAGAAGAATGCCCAACTCGAAAAGAAGATTCAAGAGAATAAGGAGAAGGCGAACTTCTTCGCGCAGAAGGGAGGGAAGATGCGACTCGTCGCGAAGAAGATGCGCACCGAAGTAGAAGAGATGGAAGAGTCGAAGGTGGCAGTGCGGAAAGAGGATAAAACTATTCGGCCATTTACTATTCCTGCACAGACCGATTTAAGCGGCGCTGTACTCACACTCTCGTCGTACACGCTTCATGGTGGCAAAAAGCCGGTGACGAAGAAGGCGAATATCTCACTACGGAAAAATCAACATCTTTTATTAAAAGGGCCGAATGGTATCGGCAAGAGTACACTCCTTGAGCGGATTGTTCTCGGCTCACCCGAAGGCTCGCATATAACCGAGGGGGTGAAGGTCGGTTATTATCGCCAAGATTTCTCGACGCTCGATTTCGAACAGACGGTATTAGAGGCCTTGAGGCTCGCGATGGGACAGCCCGATGAAGAGCGGCTGCGCGCGACTGCTGCCGGGTTCTTGCTCTCTGCAGATGTTATGCACACCAAGATCGGGAATCTTTCAGAAGGGCAGAAGGGTCTGGTCGCCTTCGCGTCGCTCGTCTTAGAGCGGCCGGGACTGCTTATTCTCGACGAGCCGACGAACCACATTAACTTCCGTCATTTGCCTATCATTGCCAAGGCGCTCGACCAGTATACGGGCGCGATGATACTCGTCTCTCACGTGCCTGAATTCGTCGAGCAGATTCGCGTCGACGAGATTCTCGATTTAGGAAAATAGTAACTTGGCGGTCCGACCGCCAAGTTACTTCCCGCGGCCGAAATATTGTTTCAGGAGTGCGACATGCTGTGCGTAGGTGTCAGAACAGTGGAATTGTCTCGCATTATCATGGAAATAATACATACAGGAAGTTTCTTTCGGATTTAATGCAGCGAGGACAGAAGCGACTGATGAATTTGATATTGGTGTTGGTGGCAGTCCTGAATTTTTATAAGTGTTGTAGGGCGATTTGCGAGCCATATCTGAAGGGATTACTTTCGGCCACCAACTTTTAACGGAAGTGTTGTTCGCTTTTACATACTGAATTGTTGCATCGATTTGGAGATTCATATTCGCGAAGAGTCGATTCCAGATAATTCCCGATATCATCCGCATATCATCAGATCCACCCGCTTCGCGCTCGATAAGAGAAGCGACCGTAAGCGCTTGGTCGATGGATACCATCTCAGCAGTGGCAGTCGCATAGTGTGAAAGTATCTCTTCGGTGAAGCGTTCATTCACGAGTGCTTGTGCCGCTATCGGCGTCATGTCCGACGTGACGGTGTACACGCCGGGAGAGAACGACCCTTCAGCGAGAGGGAGCAGAGAACCTTCGACCGGAGTGAGAAATTCTTTTTGTTGGGTACTGTTCCAAGCAAGCGCCTTTCCGAAGGCGCTTGCGACCTGCTCCTTTCGCATTCCTGGTGTGATAGTAACAATTCGCTCTTTGACGCCTGCGACTCCGGCGATGTTCTGATACCAAGGAGTATCGTTTATCGTTGTTGCGATTAATTCGAACGCCTTCCAAAATGTATGCTCTGCATTCGCTGTAGCAGCTTGGAGTGGAGATTGTTCACTTTCAAAAAGGGCATTCACTCGCTTGTCTTCAATAATAGTTTTATTCTGCGGATTAACCGTAACAGGGAACTCTTCCATCATCGCGGCGAGTGCGGCTTTTTGTTCATACTGAAGACCCCATACAAATAGTGATGGTAAAGAAACGACTATACTGGAAAAAATAACTACAGAGAGTGCTGCGAGACCAATTTTCTTATTCATTACCGCACTATATCATTCGCTGGTAATCGTGCCGCAATTTTTATTCCTATGATGACCCAGAGACCGCCGAGGAGATAGCCGGCGAGCACATCAGTAGGGAAGTGAATACCCAGATAGAGCCGACTGAATCCTATCGCAAGAATCAGTAGAGTCGCTCCCGTTACAATAAGAGTGGTATTTTTTGGATACATTTTGCACAGAAGAAATGCTAAGAAACCATACAGAGCCATTCCGAGCGTGGCGTGTCCGCTCGGGAACGAGGGTGAGGTCTCGATTATCGAGGGGATAAGACCGCCCGGTCGCGCACGACCGACGAGTATCTTCACGATATAACTCGAGGCGGCCGCACCGATAATGGTGGTTGTTAATCCTATCGCGTGTGCTTTTGCATGTCGGGAATAAAATAGATAAAGTCCGACAATTCCAGTTAACACTATAATAGCGACCGTACTACCAAAAAAAGTTATCCAGTTAAATAGATGTAAGAAAAAAGGTGCGCGAATGCTTAAAAGATAATTTTCAAACCACAAGTCAGCATTCAGTATGGTGTCCAGCATCACTGAATTATACTTCACTCTGTGCTTTGCAGCGAGAGGGGAGCCAATTCATTACGACTTTGCGGTGTTGGTCGAGCGACCAGAGGTCGCTGTGCTTGAAGAGTGCACTGTGCTCCTTCTTAAATTCGCGTAGGAGCGGTAAAGACGCCCGTGGAAATTGAGACGGGAGACCTTCGTTATAGGATTTCAGGAACTCTGATAGCGAGATTAATTTCTCGCTATTTAGCCGGTCCAAATCGGGAAGTTTCATCATTATTGACAATACCACAAACTATCAATGAAATCAATTTCTTTCATATAGAGTATTAAAAAAGGCCGTCGATGACGACGGCCTTTCAGTATGACTTGCTCATTTCCTTGCGCTTCCTTCCTGGTGTTCGAATGAACGTTGTGCTATTTGTGGGTCACAACAAGAAAACATCTCAAGACAATCCACCGGGCTTTTATGGAATATCACCTGCTTCCCATGGATTTCACATTCAATTGAAGTATGAAATGTCTTAATCTCTTGCCCGCAAAAAAAGCAGATAATGATAGACATACACCGCCTCCTTTGTTAAATGAACCAGATAAGAACATTTACTCTGATATGAGTATATCACTTCCGTGTGGTAGGAAAGGAGTGGTATTATAGAGTTCATGAAATCAGGCGTACCAGCAGAATTCGGCATACCGATAGTTGCGGCATTTATCTTCCTCGTTTCTCAGTCGTCAGGAAGATTCAGTGAACTTGCTCTCACTGCGTTTATTGTTATCGTGACCTTTCTCGTTTTTATTATGAAGGATCACAAAAATGAAGTGCTTCTTTTCGTTATTGGTATATTGGTCGGCAGCTTTATAGAGATAGGACTCCGTATTCTCGGATATCAACAGGTATGGACTGATGCGTCTCTCTTCGGCGTGCCTTATTGGCTTCCTATTGCATGGGGTCTCGGATTCGTGCTTATTACGCGTGTTGGTATTCACCTAAGGAAAATGAGATGAAAGAGACGAGAGTTCAGAAGTAATTTAAAAACAATCCGATAATTCCCACAATAATCAGAAGCAATAAACAGGGAATAAAAACTCCTTTGAGAATTTGCCGTTCTTGATTTTTCAGTCCTAAAACAGCTTGGCCGGCTAGCATGTCAGCCAGAGCGATCATATTGCCAGCCGAAGCACCAACTACTGCCAAAGAAAGAATAACAGTTACATCGTTTCCTAAAGTGGTAGCGGCGGCGCTGAAAAAACTACCGAACATGATATTAGAAATTGTTGCACTTCCCGTTATAAAACTACCAAAGGCGCCGATGAATGGAGTGAAAAATGGCAAAAAGGAGGTCTCAAAAATTTTTGCTACGAGTGTAATCGCTGCAGGAAGATCGGAATAATTTTCCCCGGAATATATCATGATCTGTACCAATATCGACATTGAAACAATTATGAAAAATGGATTCAACGCCCCAGTAAAGGCTCTCGAGGCCAAAGACATAACCATCTCCTTTTTGCTTCGCCAAATACTAGCAACCAACAAACCGGCTATAATAAAGGCAAATCCTGGATTAAATAACTTGAATATATGAGAAAATCCAAGAGAAATAGGTATACCCATAGTGCCAAGAAACACTTTACCGGCGATAAGTAATACGATAAGAATCCCATAAGGCAAAAAGGCCTTAGGTGCAGACATTGAACAAACTGATTTTTCTTCAGTATCTGCCAGAAGCGAAAGTTGATCCTTCGGGACAAAAAAACCAAGCTTTGTGGTTATCAGTACGAGGATGGTACCAATAACTGAACCAAATACCGTTGGGAATTCTTGACTCCATAACGCGACAATAACTGAGGGCACCACAAAGGCGATTCCAGCCCAGATAGCAAAGGGTAATCCGCCCAAAAATTCTCTTTTTTGATTTATTCGCCCAGTGGTTATTATCCATAACATAAAGATTGGAATAATAAAACCAACGCAATTTATCAGCGAAGAAATAATAGAAACAGAAGCGATGTCCAGACCAGCAAATCCAACTTTGATTGGCGTACCTACCGCGCCAAAAACAACAGCGGCACTGTTGCCTAAAAGGGCTACTACCAATGCTCTAATAGGAGGAAGCCCCAAGCCAACGAGCAGTGGTGCAACGATGGCTACTGGAGTTCCAAAACCTGCTGTGCCTTCTATAAAGGCCTCAAAGAGCCATGCGAGTAAAATAATTTGAAGTCTATAATCTCCAGAAAAATGCTCCAAGTAATAGGAGATATTTTTAATAACATTAAGTTCCTCAAGTAGTTTTAAGAAAAAAATTGCTCCCAAAATGATGATGAAAATATCAAAGGCGATAAAAAATCCTTTTCCGTAAGAAATCGCGAGAGAAGAAGGGAAAATGCTCCAGTAAAAAATAGCCAGAACAGTACATAAAGCGAGAGCAATGACCGACGCTCTTAAGAGGGAAGTTTTCCAAAAAATGAGAATAACAGTAAAAACCAGCAGAGGAAGTGCTGATAAAAAAATGGATAGAGCATTCATTGTTGTGGTATCTCCGGAAGGTTACCTCGGGTACTTCGTAGTATACTACCTACATTTCTTACACAAACATCCTTTCGGTTTAATGTGTTGGTTGAAATATTCCTCGCCATAATCATAATTCAATTCTTCTCCATTCTTAATATTTCTCCGAGCGAAGACGAAGATTCTTCGATTCCGTATATCGACTTCACAGTTTGGCAAACAAGAATGGTTAATATACCGAGCTATATTTTCTTTAATATTTCCATCTATCATCAGATTCTTCCCGGTTTCAAAGAGATATTTGCTGCGGCTGGTGTACTGTTCTTTGTCGAGAACTGGTCGCCCTATATATTCGATAATGCGCGCACTCTTCGGTATATCCTGCTCGGCGAAGAGCCCGAGACCGGTACGAGAACGCTTCACTCGAAGTGCATAAGTTTTTACCATATAAAATAAATAGCAAGAAAATGTATTCTACACTATTCGATGACTAACTAAAAATAGATGTATAAAACTCTTGACACGGAAGCAATAGGGAATACAATATAAGTGTAGATTATCGGCACCGATGATTTACACTGTTTCAGTTCTGCTCAGCTGAAGTTCTTTTCGGGAGATTAATCTTTCGATTAACTTCCCAGTCTTGGTGCAATTTGCCAAAGCTTCGGCTACCAGACTCTAAACATATTGCTCTTTCTGCTCTTTGCTCTTTCCAGACATTCATATATCATCTCCTTTCTTTCCTCTCTCCCTTCTTTTTTCCTACTTCCACTCCTACCTTATTGATTTTGAATGTCACCCCCGGACCTTTATGGCCCGGGTTTTTGTTTTGAATACTTCTGCTTTGTTTTATATAAAAAACCGCCCTCCAACGATTCTCGTTGTGGGCGGCGTAGTGAAAATTTTTCAGATGAGACTTATTATCTGTGCAGAAGCGATGACTCACTGCGCATTTCGCGCCGTGGGTGTTCCGAAGGAGACAGGGGAATCTCTTCTTTCTCCTTTTCCGTCAGCACGGGGATTTTGTCGCCGGTGAGCTCGCGGATATCAAAATCATTGTTGCTGATTGGGCCACCCTTCAACATTCCTGCGGGTTGGACCTGAATGTGAAAGCATCCGTTGATGTGCCGTATGAACTGAACGGCCATCCCCGTGAAGCCGCTTGCCTTGTCCGTACAAATCGTTCCGAGGATATCGAAGGGAACTTCGACTGTCTCGAAATCGTTCTCCTGTACATCGAGGCGTTCCGCACACAGAAATAACTGCTTTATCGGTTGTCCCTCCTCGTCGAGACCTTTCGGCCGAAAGAGGTATTGAACTTCTCCACCCATGTTCAGTATCCAATGGGTGAGAGTACCTTTAAGTTCTGTTGCTTTGTCGAGGTACTCAGTGCCGAACTTCAAAACCGTTACTTTTTCATCAGAGAATCTCCTTAAAGATCGAGGTGTTGCGCAAATCGCTCTGACTCGCATCCGAAAAAGATATTAGTACACTTATTAGATTAAGTCAAGCCAAAAATAAAACCGCCATACAGCGGTTTTATTTTTGTTTCGGAACTAGAATTTAGAATGTCATCAATATGTACACGCCGGCGGCAGCTATATTCAAGCCTAAAGGAATAGTGTAGATACGTTGATAATTTATTTTGGAATATGCCTCTGGGATTATTAGCAGTACTGCGCCCTTAATGACCATTAGCCAGATTACGATAGTAACGAAGATATTTAATCCACCTTCCCAGATGTTGTGTGTTAATAGCAAAAAACTACTTGCCAAGAGAAGAATTGCCCCTGTGACCCACACTGTACTTGGATGTGAAAAGAAATCCTTTAAAACAGCTACGAGCAATTTTTTTCTGAAGATAAGAAGTAAACCACTAACAATCCAATATATAGCTACTACTTTTGCAACCAAAATAGTTAAATCCATTTTATTTCTTTAAGCTAATAACGATAGATAAAGTATAGCGCAATTATAGTGCTTGGATCTATTGGCTGGATAAAGTTCGAATTACTTAGATTTATTTTTGTAAAGCGATACTACTGATAATAAGGCAGCTACTGTTGCTATAAAGAATAAGATTTGA
>JBBABN010000020.1:0-10024 GCA_041657665.1 Minisyncoccota bacterium | reverse complement strand
TCGTACTCGCAATTATTGGCGTCATTATGACCATCGTGTTGACGAGCCAAAGCACCTTTAATAAAACGCTCATTCTTAAGAATACCGCATACGATATTGCGCTTACTCTGCGTAATGCCGAGACCTATGGTCTAGGTAGTCGCGCGTCTGGTGCAGTGGCGAATACGGGATACGGAGTGCACTTTAGTAGGATATCACCAAGAGAATTCATTCTTTTTGCCGATACTTCTCCGTCGACTCCAAGTGCGACTAATTGTCACGGGCTGCCTTTATTCGGTGGACAATCTGCTCCAGATGCACTGCCGGGTGACTGCATCTATACAGGAGGTAGTGATAGAAAGGTGATTACCTATACACTTGGGAATGGCATTTTTGTGAGCAATCTCTGTGTTGGCGGCGGAGCGTGTGGTTTTACGTCGCTCGACATCGTATTCTCACGACCGAACCCAGACACATTCGTACGAGCCGATGGTAATGCAAATACTGAATACAATTCAGCATGTATTATCGTATCTTCGCCTCAAGGAGGACCTTCGCGCTACATTACTATTTCATCATCTGGGGCGATAACAGCGGACGCCGCTTCATGCCAACAATGAAAAACTCTCACAATCTATCGGTGCGGTCGGGCTACACTCTTATGGAACTCATTGTCGCTGTTGGCCTTTTTTCATTCATTATGATGCTTACCTCAGGTGCGTACCTTATTATGATTGGTTTGACCGAACGAGCACAAGATACCAGTACAGGTATAAACAATCTCTCTTTCGCACTCGAGACTATGACGCGCACTATTCGTACTGGTACAGGGTATAGTAGTTGTTCGGGATGTACTATCTTTACAGTATTGGATTCAGACGGACATCCTGTTTCTTTTTCATTCTCTAGTGGGGCCATAACAAAAAATGGCATTCCGCTCACTGATTCTTCAGTGAATGTTTCTCCAAACGATAGCAAATTTTATGTTTCTGGGGCCGGATCAGGCGACGCTACTCAGTCGCGGGTCACCATTATTGTCTCGGGTACGGTTAACGGGAAGATTCCTCAAACCTTTACAGTAGAAACAGGCGCGACAATGCGCCTTCTTGACCTATGAAAAACACTAACATTAGTACTTCCCGAGCATTTACCCTCATTGAGGCCATGGTTGCCGTTACTATTCTCACGCTTTCAATCGCAGGACCTTTGTACTCTGCGAGTCGAGCTATCATTGCTGCACAAAGTGCACGTGATCAGCTTATAGCTTCACATCTCGCACAGGAGGGAATTGAATATGTGCGGGCGATGCGTGACGATGCATATCTTTCTGCATATCCTGGCGGTACATCAGCCGCATGGGATAATTTCAAAGCATTAATTTCTTCTTGTGGTACCTCGTGCCAGTTTGATCCGGCAATTTCTTCTCTTACTGCCTGTTCTGGATCCTCGTGCATTCCGCTTTATCTTGCACCAACACATATCTACACACAACAAACAGGAGGGACCGTCACACCCTTCACGAGGATCATAAGGGTGTCGGCGACGTCAGCGATCGACGAAATGATCGAATCAACCGTATCGTGGAATTTTCATGGCATTCCTTTTTCTGTGACGATTATCGATCATCTTACTTCATGGCAATGAAAAAAAATAAAACAGGGTTTGCACTTCTTGTTGCTGTTATTTTCATGACGGTGATGCTGACACTCGGTCTCGCGATTAGTTCTATCGGTTATAAACAGCAGGTCCTTGCATCAACCGCTATTCAGTCGCAGTATGCATTTTATGCTGCTGATACCGCACTCGAATGCGCACTCTATATTGACCAAAAACAACAACTTTTCTTGAATCCTCCATCTACCCTCACTTGCAGCGGAATTGATTTCTCAATTTCAACGACGACATATTCTTCGGGTCATTTAACCTGGCTCAAATCAGATTCTGGACTCATTAATCTTGATGGAAATAGACATTGCGCGCAGCTTACTGTTTATAAATATTATTCATCAATAAGTGGCCAAGAAAATGGTACCACCTATATCTTCGCTCAAGGTTATGATGTTTCTTGTAGTACAGTGAATACAAGCGGAGCTCGCTTCGTATCACGCGGTATCAACGCTCGTTATGTAACAAGCGTTACGAACTAATACTCACCACTAACTTTTTTGTCCGTGCTGGGTATACTGTGCGTATGGCTCCCAAAGAAGTAAAGATACGTGCTGAGAAGCTTCGTGAGCTGCTCGCACACCATGCCGAGCGGTACTACACGCATGATGCTCCAGAGATTTCAGACAGCGCTTATGACGCACTTCATCAAGAGCTCGCTGGGCTCGAAAGGCAGTACCCAGAACTTCTACGCAGTGATTCAGTAACTCAGCGTGTGGTGGGCGAGGCGTTACCGTTTCTGAAGAAGGTTCAGCACACGATTCCTCAGTGGTCGTTTAATGATGCATTTTCTGAAGAAGAGATTCGCGCGTTCGATGAACGGGTTCGTAAGGTGAGTCCGTCAGCTGACGGACCAACATATGATTTGGAATTAAAAATAGATGGGCTCAAGATTGTCTTCACCTATGAAAAAGGAGAGTTGGTGCGAGCCGCGACGCGCGGTGATGGTGTTGTCGGCGAAGATGTGACGCACAATGTCCGCACGATTGCATCCGTTCCCAAAAAATTATTACGTCCTATTGATCTTATCGCCGAAGGCGAAGTGTATCTCACGCGTTCCGGATTTGAAGAACTCAACGCGCTTCGCAGGAAACAGGGCGAGCCGGAATTCGCGAATCCACGCAATGCTGCTGCTGGTTCTGTTCGTCAGTTGGATCCTTCGATCGCGGCGGCGCGTCCGCTCGGAGCATTTCTCTATGATGTGGCCGAAACATCTGAAGCACTCCCATCGACGCAGAGCGAAGAACTCGCGTATCTTGCTGAGCTTGGATTACCCGTTAATCCTGAACACCATCACGCGGATTCTCTCGAAGAAGTTTTTGCGTATTGGAAAAAATGGAAGGCCGAAGGTACTCGCGCGAGTGTTGATTATCAGATTGACGGCATTGTTCTGAAGGTTGAATCGCGTGAGATACAACAGACACTCGGCTATACCGGTAAGGCACCGCGCTTCGCTATCGCCTATAAATTTCCGCCTGAACAGGTGCAGACGATTCTTGAAGACATTTCGCTACAGGTGGGGCGCACAGGGAAGCTCACTCCCGTTGCGCATCTTCGACCAGTCTTAGTTGCAGGGAGTACTGTTGCACGCGCGACGCTTCATAACGAAGATTTTATACAAGAAAAAGATATTCGTATTGGCGATACAGTCATCTTACAGAAAGCGGGCGATGTTATTCCTGAAGTGGTGTCGGTTATTACAGCGTTACGACCGAAGAGTGCAAAATCGTGGGAGTTTCCGACGCATTCGCCGCTTTGTGGTGGAGAGGGTGCTATCGAGCGCGTGAAGGGTGAAGCGGCACATCGCTGTGTGGTCGCGGGTTCATTCGAACAACAGTCGCGGAAACTTATTCATTTTGCTGGGAAGAGTGCGTTCGACATTACTGGGTGCGGACGCGAAACTATAAAGACGCTTATGGAAGCGGATTTACTATCTGATTTCGATGATATTTTTGACCTGACGAAAGATGAACTATTAACGCTCGAAGGATTCGAAGAAACGAAAGCGAACAATCTGATTAAAGCGATTAAAGAAGCAGAACGCGTATCCTTCGATCGATTTCTGATCGGTCTCGGTATTCCGCATGTCGGCGACGAGACCGCCTTTCTGCTCGCCCAGCACCAAAACAGTTTTGGTGCTGGGCTCGCGGCGCTTAAGCATGCTACTGCAGAAGAACTTTCAAAAATAGAAGGTATCGGTCCGATTATTGGACAGTCAGTTGCCGAGTGGTTTCATGATAAAAATAATCAGACGTTGCTCGTGCGTCTTGAAAAACATCTTCACATAACGAAAGTCGCTTCTGTGGCACAGAATGCTCCACTCCAAGGACAAACGGTTGTTATCACTGGCACACTGCCGACACTTTCGCGAGAAGAAGTCGAGGATCGTGTGCGGAAGGCAGGAGGGAAGGCCGCTTCATCTGTTTCTGCGAAGACCTCCTTCGTCGTTGCAGGCGAGAATCCGGGTACGAAATATGAAAAAGCGCAGTCACTCGGTATCTCCATTGTCACCGAATCCGAATTCTTAAAAAAGCTCCAAACATGATAAAGTGCTGGTAATGGCAACGACAGAAGAGGTACAGAAGCTTGCGGCGCTAGCGCGCATTAAGGTCGAGGACGCAGAACTCGAGAAGTTCACGCGTGAATTCGATGCGATACTCGCGTATGTCGAGACCGTGTCAACGGTCGAAATTTCATCTGCTGAAGAAGAGAAGCCATTATTGCATAATGTGATGCGCGCAGATGGCGAACCGCATGCTGCAGGTATATATACCGAGAAGATTGTCGAACAATTTCCTGCGAAAGAAGGGGATGCGCTCTCGGTAAAGCAGATTTTATAATATGGAAAAGCTCAATGAGATGACGATTGTAGAAGCAGCCCGCGCGCTTCGCGCGCGGGAATGTACTGTTCGCGAGCTTTGGGATGCATGCACTGAAACTGCGAAAGCGAAGAATCCAGAACTAAATGCATTTCTTGAGATTTTTGACGCTGATGAATCAGCGATAGCTGCTGCACAGAAAAGAATTGATGCCGAAGGTCCCGAGGCCGCCGAGGGAAAAGAGACAGCACCAATTTTGTGTGGCATTCCGCTCGCGACAAAAGATAATATTCTGATAGAAGGGAAGATTGCGAGCGCCGCGTCGAAAATGCTCGAGAATTATCGCGCGACCTATGATGCAGGAGTTATTAAAAGATTGAAAGATGCCGGAGCACTTTTCCTCGGACGCACCAATATGGACGAATTCGCGCTCGGAGGCTCGACCGAGAATTCTGCATTCGGCGTCACGAAGAACCCTCATGATATTTCTCGCGTCTCCGGTGGCACCTCGGGCGGGTCGGCGGCAGCCGTCGCTGCACATATGGTGGTCGCGGCTCTCGGCACTGACACGGGCGGTTCGATTCGAAATCCAGCGGGCTATTGTGGTGTTGTTGGATTAAAGCCGACGTATGGTTCTGTCTCACGCTCTGGTATTATTGCCGCTGCGTCATCATTCGACCAAGTTGGTCCGATTACGAAGACCTCTGAGGATGCAAAAATACTTTTCGATACTATTCGTGGCTATGACGCGAAGGACGCTACATCCATTCCTGACGCTCTTCAGAAAACAGAGAAGAAAGAAGTACGAACAATTGGCATCCCGAAACATCTCTTCGCTGATGTGCTCGATGCTGACATGCTCGAACGATTTACTTCTACGGTAGAAAAACTCGGATTCGAAGTAAAAGATATAGAAATCCCTTCAGCGAAGCCAGCGCTCGCCGCATATTACATTATTAACTTCGCCGAAGTTTCAACGAATCTCGCACGCTTCGACGGTATGCGCTATGGACTCGCGAAGCGTGGTGACACTCTGCTCGAAGACTATATCAATTCGCGTACAGAGGGTTTCGGAGAAGAAACGCGTCGCCGCATTCTCCTCGGCACCTTCGTGCTCTCCTCGGGATATATCGATGCGTATTATCGGAAGGCAGATGCTGCGCGCGCACAACTGACACGGGAATTCACCAAAGCGTTTGAAGAAGTGGATATCATCGCGACACCGACGATGCCGACGCCAGCTTTTAAAATAGGTGATAAATCAGACCCTCTTTCGCTGTATCTCGAAGATGCGTTTACCGTTCTCGCGAATCTCACAGGTATGCCAGCGATCTCAGTCCCGATGGGTTTTGTCGAGAGAGAAGGTCCCTCGACTTCGCTCGGGATAAAGAAACAACTTCCGGTCGGTATCCATTTCACCGCGCCACACCAGGCAGAAGAGATACTCTTTTCTCTCGGCGAAGCAGTGGAGAAATCATCATAAATTTTTTACAGCGCGTATACTAAGCTTATATGCAGCTCAATGTTGAATATTGGTACCGTCTTCTCTATGAATGTGCGCGTGGTTCCTGTTATGGCTCGTTAAACCAGTTTGGAGCGCTTATTGCACAACTCTGGCTTTGGATTATTGTCGTTGGCTATGCACTCTCGGTTGTCGGGCTTTTCGTTATTGTGTATACAACCATGCGTCTTTTCCAATTGCGTGAACGTGAAGAAAAAATGTATAGCACTATTATTCCTTCATCAGAAACAGCAGGAAGCACGAATTTACGTTGGAAACATATTGAATCGCTTGCGTATGGTGCAACTGCAAGCGAATGGCGCGAGGCGATTATCGAGGCCGACATTATGCTTGATGATGCGTTGGCAGGACAGGGGTATGTTGGCGACGGCGTCGGCGAGAAGCTGAAGAGTATCGAGCCGGCTGAAGTTCATTCGCTCCAAGATGCGTGGGAGGCGCATAAGGTGCGTAATCAGATTGCACACGAGGGCTCCTCATTCGATTTGTCTGAAACCCTCGCGCGTCGCACTCTCGCGCGGTATGAATCGGTCTTTAGAGAATTCAAGGTAATCTAGGTTGCACAACTTTTTTTGAGCGGGTATAGTATTTATTACATCGCGGGGTAGAGGGGAGCTCGGAGGCAAATGGTAAGGTATTTTGTCTTTTCCAATTATGAGTTAAGCTACATATATCGCGGGGTAGAGGAGAGGTACCTCGGGAGGCCCATAACCTCCAGACGCCGGTTCGATTCCGGCCCCCGCAACACGATAGAGAGTTGAGAGAGTTTATACACACACATTGTTAATGGTAGTAGCGAAATACGTCATACTAGAAAGAGGCGGCACCACCGCTCTTATTTAGTAATTTTTAGTATTTATGCGTCATACAAATCTTCGTGAAATAGCGAAAGTCGGTGTTGGACTTGTCATTGCGGACATTGTCTGTGGCATCTGGCTCGCGAGCGCTGGGTTCTTTCCACTTACTATGCTTGGTGTCACCTGGGATGTAAGTGTACTCGGGCCAGGCATCGTCTTCGATCTCGCTCTTATTCTCTTGCTCGCCCATTATGGTTGGCATATGCGTTTGCCGATTAGTTCGCCGAGTGAACGAGGTTTGTTGAAGCTGGTCGGATCAGTCTTTCTTATTGTCGCCTTGATTCATCTCGTACGTCTTGCCTTCGGTTGGAATTTCATCCTTGGTGGTATAGAGATGCCTCTCTGGCTGTCATGGGCTGGTGTCGTTATTCTCGGTTATCTCTCATATTCAAGTTTCCATTTCGCATTGCGCGGGAAATCCTAAAACATAGTTCGTCTACATAAACAGGCGCTGGTATAGTAAACAGCATTCCGTTCTCGTTCAACTCCACTTATGTGGAGTTGAACGTTTTTGTACTCTAATTTTTTACACTGTTGTTCTCGTTAGTATTTCTGCGCTCTTCTTTGATAGTGCGATAGAGTATCTGAAGATTGTTTGCGATATCTGAACTCCGGAATTGTTTGGCAGTATGTTTTGCTTCCTTTGCCATAGCGAGACGTCTCTCATCATTATTCAATAATTCTTGAGCACGTTTTATTGCTTCATCTACTGTTGAGACTAAAAATCCATTTTCTCCATTGTGTATAATCTCAGGTGCAACACCAACCTCGAATGCTATAGGTACTAACCCCTGCGACATTCCCTCGACAAGACTAAGAGAAAATCCTTCATAACGCGATGAGAGGAAAAGAATACTGCCATACAGCGGAGCAAGAGCTCCTGGGATGAGATCTTTTCGCAGATTTACATATATATAATGTTTAGGGAACGAAACTTTAAGCCACTCTTTAAGTTTACGATTTGTTGTCATACAAATGGTTGTCTTTGGGACGTCAGGGAACGCTCGATAGAAATTCACCACACGGGACAATCCTTTCAGTTTTAGAGTGAAAACATCATTGCCGAGTCGCCCAAGAAAGACTAGGTGTGGCGTTTCTGTCGCAGCATTACGTGGAGGATCAAACCAATAATCTTCAATAGCGTTATGAATAATGTGAATATGTTCAGCAGGAACATCCATATTGACTAATTCGTCATATACTTTTTTCGACGTGGCAATACAGGCTGTGGCACGGATTGCGGTAATTGCTTCTATGTCGGCGATATCCTCGGTGGGCCGCATAGTTTTAAAATCGAATTCAGGAATGATATCTAATCGTGCTAATTCTTTAAAAACTTCGCGTTCTTCCTCAGGCAAATCTGAAGTGCGAGGAGTAGACATAAGATATCCGCGAGCGGTTGATCCGAAATGGCAGACAACTGGTACATTGAACGCAAGGAAGGGTAGTGGTGTATACGTTGTTCCTTGGATGATGTCGTACTTAAGCATTGCCTCTTTGTGTTCAAGTAAGGAATAGAAGAACAATATATTAGCAAGACCTTTGAAATGAATGGGAGCATCAGTGAGTTCTGCTCTTGGATAGAAATTGTGTACTTCTACACCATGCTGTGCGAGCGCAAGTGCCATAAGTCTATTGATCTGTGCAGCTCCAGTATGCATGCCAGTATGAACCTTCTTTTCGTTATGGATAAAGGCAAGACGTAATTTTTTATGTGAGAAATTTTTAGGTGCTCGTTCAGCCGGCTCCGAACGAAAGAATTTCAATAAAGAGCGCGTTGCGGCGTGCGCCCTCCCTCCAGACTCATATTTCTTTTGTTTTTGTGCCATATGTTAATTAGGGTAGCATGATATGTAAATTGAGTTGCATATCTATAACAATATGCTAAGAATGCTATTCTTTAGAGTATTATGGCACCTTTGTGGCATGCAGAAGAATTGTCTCGCATTTTTGAAATACTTCATACGAGTGAGAATGGATTGTCTACAGATGAGGTTGCTCGTCGGCTCGAAGAAGATGGGCCAAATGCCTTACCGGAAGCGAAGGTCGATGGGTATCCGCTCATCTTTTTGCGACAGTTTCAGAACCCTCTTATTTATCTATTAGTCGCCGCGAGTGTTACGGTCTTTTTATTAGGTGAAGTTGTTGATGGCATTATTATTCTTGCCGTACTTTTTTTTAATTCAGTTGTTGGCACGATTCAAGAAGGTCGAGCTCAGAACACACTTCGTGCGCTCAAGCGGTACGTAGAAACATCTGCAACAGTTATGCGTGATGGCGAAGAAATGATTGTCGCCGATCGGGAAGTGGTGTCGGGAGACATTCTTGTCTTACGAGAAGGCGAGAAAGTTTCGGCCGACGCGCGCATTGTCACTGTGAGTGGCTTAAAGATTGATGAAGCATCACTCACAGGGGAATCCGAACCCGTAAGCAAAATAACTGAGACTATCACCCAGAATGCGCTTCCTGCTATCGAACAGCGAAATATGGTCTTTAAGGGTACGAATATTATTACCGGTAATGGTAAGGCGGTGGTTGTTGCAACAGGAATTCATTCTGCAATCGGCGTCATCGCGAAAGAGATTTCTACCATTGATACTGAGATACCGCTTAAGGATAATATTCGCCACCTTTCTCGCGCTATTATAGCTGTGGTTGGCGTTATAAGTGTTGCACTTTTCATTCTGGGTCTTGCGAGAGGAGAGAGTGCTGTCAGTATCTTTGCGACAGTTGTATCGCTTGCGGTGTCGGTTATTCCCGAAGGACTTCCTATTGTTATTACGCTCGTGCTCGCGACTGGGGTGTGGCGCATGTCGAAACGTAATGCGTTGGTGAAGAATTTGCAGGCTGTCGAAGCGCTCGGTCAGGCGCGTGTTATTGCGGTCGATAAGACCGGTACTCTGACGAAAAATGAATTAGTAATTCGCGAGGTTTGGGCAAACAGCAAAGTATTTACGGTAAGCGGTGTGGGATATGAACCTGTGGGTGAGATAGCGCTTAAGGGTTCGATTATAGATGTTACGAGCGACCCTGAACTAAACTTCTCTGGACGGATAGCAGCGATTAGTGCTAATGCGCGGGTCTTCTATTCTGAAGAGGAGAAACGTTGGCGCGTTGCAGGTGATCCGACCGAAGCGGCGATACGAGTATTTGGTGAGAAGATTGGTTTTAAAAAAGATATTCTG
>JBBABN010000019.1:0-10982 GCA_041657665.1 Minisyncoccota bacterium | reverse complement strand
GAAGAAGCGGTCCAAGAGAGGGTGCCTCCTTTCGAGATGCCGTCATTGTTAGCTGGGGCGGTTAAGGTGAAGGATGCGGGAGCAGTGGTGTCTTTGGTGAGGGCGAAGGTGTGGGTTGAATACCCGCCGACATAGGTGAACGAGAGATTGCCGTCAGTATCAGAGAGACAGATGCCGTTGGCACATTGGCTATTATTAATAATAGCGGTCGTTGAGGCGGTGCCATCTAATTTGAATTGATAATAAGTATTGGGCCCGAGGTCGCCAATGGTGTTGATAGTAGATGTGGCGTGGGTTAGGAAATCACCGGAAGTAGATGTAGCCGTCCATTGTTTGTTCTTATTGCCTGTCGTGTCCCATGTATCAATGGAAATATCCATATATTGGAACCAATCGCTCGTGCCAAATCCTCCTATAGGGGTGATAGATAGACTGGCAGTGTTACCCGAAGCAGTGCCTGTGTTTTCAAATCTGCCATCTGCATATATAGTGGCCCCAGCTCCGATGTCTATGTTATTTGTGCCTACGGCGTATGGTCGAAGCGCATTGTAATAGTCGCTAAATGTGATGACATCCAAGAGGCCGGCGTCTTGTTTTGTCTTTAGATAATCACTTATCAAGTAAAAATTTTCTGTTAAATAGTTCTCTCCAGTGGCATCTGAATCAACAATGTTATGAAAAATGAGAACGAGCGGTATGCCTAATGTTATTGCATTGTCTATCGCAGTTTCAGCGGTAAGTACAGTAGTGGGATATGCATTTATAAGATATCGTAAATTAAGAGAATCCCATACATCATTAATATTAAAGTGACCGTTCATAGAACCACCGGTTGCTAAGATGTGTTTTTTCTTTACTTCGGCAATTACAGCATCATTGTATGATGTAAATGGATAGCAGAAATATTTGGCGGTATTACCGAATCCGTTTGCTACGAGCCAATCGTAACCGTTATTTATGGAAGCAATCATATTCACACCAGAAGCCTCTACGAGATTTATATGGTTTGAGGTATGGTTTCCAATGTCCCATCCAGCGGATTGAAGAGTCTTTAAGTCAGTTAAAGTCATATAATTTGAAGAGTAACCTATATGATCAGCGACTACAAATGCTATTCCTTTTTGGTTATTAGCGGCCATAATTGGGTATGCTTTATCTATCAGACTCTTAGAACCATCATCAAAGCGAAGAATCACTTTTGGCCGTCCGACAATTCCGTATCTAAACTCATCATAATAAATAGTTGTGTTTGTGCCAGTGTTGGGTGTAACTCTTAACCGAAATTTAATCATCGGATTAGACCAGCTCTCACCAGCACTATTTGTAAAGTCAGATTTTTTTATAAAAAATTGACTCCACCCTTGAGGTCTGACGTTAATATTTTTTAAAAAATACGAGGAGAAATCACTCGCAGAACTTATATACATCGTAACATCTTTGAGATTTGTAGTATCTGGAATGTAAAGCCAGATGGAAAATACATCCCCACTTGATAAATCCCAACTTACAGACTTTGTTATTGTTGTCACATTCCCATTGACGGCATCGACTTTAATACTTTGAGTTCCGCCGATGAAATCAATTGTATCATTTTCTGTCGTTGCGCCAGTGCCAGATAGAGTCCAATCGGCAGCATTCTCAAAACCCTCAATTACTGTGCCAAGATTAGAGATGTAGGGATGAGCACTCGCACTTTTTGCATTAAATAAACATCCCATTAATATTAAAAAGATGAAAAAGAACTTCATTAATTGATATTTATCGGCGTACATATTTTATAATTAATTTATAACATTCATCTTATGTCCACTCGGCATCACCCAAACCGGCTTGTCAAACTCTTTGAACTGGTGAAGCAGCGCGAACCGATATTTGTAAATGGATAGTTTACTGGCCATTCTCAATAGCTGTCCAAATTCTTTTTCAACCCTTGCAATCATTGGCCGGTATTCGGGATATTCCACCGGCCTTTTGGTCACATCAAAATTCTCATTTGTGAACACGTAGAGAAACTTGGTTTTTTTAGATAGTCCGTATTTCCGAAAGTGTTTAATTTTTTCATTCAGCCGAATTTTTTCTTCAAAGATCGCTCTTGGTGTCCGCGTCCGTTCAAACTCAACCAAAAAATCATAAGCCTTCTCTTCCGTCTTATGACGGTATCGGATTATCGCATCCGGCTTGTAGCCGTCAAGAGAACTTGCTGTGGACGGATACGTTATAATTATATCATACTCATTTCGGAATGGGAAGTATAGGCCGGAGAGAACGTCAATCAGTCCGAACTGGTGTGGAAAATTCCGAACTGACTTCTCGCCGATTGGCGTGTATTGTTCATAGCCCAGGGCGTTTGCGCCTTCCTTGGTCGCCTGCCAAAAGGTGTGGCGAAATTTTTCGTTTGGCAGATAGCCGTATTGCCTGACCGGAAGGATCAGTCCGGCTTTTTCCAGTTGGCGGATATGGCGGCCTATGCCGACGAGGCAGGAGTCCTTATTCGTTCCCCTGCTCTCGAAGGCAAGATTATATATTGTTGCAAACTTAAGGTCGTAGATGGCCTTTCCCTTGTGCATACTGGGTATGCACAAGTTTTTTAGACAGTCGCTTTTACTCTCTCTCTCTCGTTTCGGCTGTGCTAATGTTGCGGTTTCGGTCATACATAAGATGTGTTTCCCATTATACCCTACGCCAGCGCGGGCAAGAAGTTACTTGCGCACAAGTAACTTCTTGCCCGCGCCTAACTCTTTGATAAGTTTCTTCGTTTTGAGAAATTTCATCACTGGCTCGGCGCATTTGGGGCAAATATCAAAATTCTTAAATCCCTCTAACCCTTTTCCATACATAGTTATTTCTAGCTTCTCTGCCTCGATAGTTTTCTTACAAATGTCGCATGTACGAGTTCTCATAAGCCGATTTCAAGCTGGAATTGCACACACCTTCTCGAGGCGCACAATGCGTCGTCCATGATTGACAACCGTAACAGCATCTTTGTCGACAGCTTGTTCAATACTCTCAAGTGTCTCCTTCATTCCCTCAAGAGTGACTTCAACAGCACCTACTCTTCTCTCAACCGCGGTCACTCTGTTTTCAACTTCGCCGAGCCGAAGTTCGACTTTATCAAGTCGTTCGTCCACTCCATCAAATCGCTCGTCGACTTTCTCAAACCGCTCCTCCATTTTCTGAAAACCGGTCTGAACAGCTTCCAAAACATCCAGAAGCGTTGGTTCGTATTCACCCGATTTCTCTGCATTCTTCATTGCAGGAATCATATCATAATGATTTTAGCAATATCAGCATCTGGTGGATAATCTTTTACAACAATTTACTAACCAACAATCCTAAAGATGTCGTGGACCGTGACGACGACCATAAGAAGAATGAGTAACAAGAAGCCGACAGCGTTCACTGACTGGGCGATGCTCGCCTTAATCGGCCGACGGATAATACTTTCGATAATAACGAAGAAGAGTCGCCCGCCGTCGAGCGCGGGAATAGGAATAAGATTAATGAGCGCGAGATTAATAGAGATAATCGCCATAATGGAAAGGAGTGTGCCGATACCTCCTGCTGAAGCTGCTCCAACCACACCAACGATACCGACAGGGCCAGCGACTTGAGATAGGTCAGCCGAAAAAGTAAAGATGCTATAGAAGAAATGTACGAGCCCAACAGCGGTGATAGTGATAGCGCCCCATGTCAGCGATGCTCCTTCTATAATTGCTGACCAAAGCGAGAGCGGGACGATACCAATAGTGGCGACTTCGACGCCAAGAGCGGGACGCGCCGGATCTGAAGAAACGATGCCTGCTACTGGTCGAGCGAACAGTGTCTTTTCTCCTCCATCCGCACCTCGTACTGATAGTGTAATAGTCGTATTTCCTCCTCCGTTAGAAACAAATTCTGTAAACGCAGCGGGATCTGTCCCAGAAAAGACAAAATGACCATCTTCAGCCGAGAGAATAGAATCACCCGGAAGAAGCCCGGCAATAGCCGCAGGAGAACCGGGAAGTACATTCGCTACTGCAAGTTCGATATTCCGAGCTATTGCAACTTCGCTCTCCGAAAGTGCACGAGGTGTTCCCATAATGAGCGCACCCGTAATAAGCACATAGGCAAAAAGGAGATTCATCGCGATGCCAGCAATAAGCACAAGTGCTTGCAAAATGCGCGGACGCGCAGTGAAAGCGGCCGAGGAAGTCTGACTTCCTGAATTCTTTGAAGTCAGACTTCCACCGGCCGCTTCTCCATCTTCGCCAAATATTTTTACAAAACCGCCGAACGGCAGCCAATTAAGTGTGAGGAGCGTTCCTTTCACTTTTCCGAGAATTGCTGCACGCGGCGGATACCCGATACCGAATTCATCAACACGCATCCCTGAGAGTTTTGCGACGATCAAATGCCCAAACTCGTGCACAATAATCAGCACGACGATGACAACGATGAATATAAGAATGTTCATAACAAACTACAAACTGATTTCGCTTTCCTTTCTCTCGAGAATCTTTGCGAGTGAGTCGTTTCCTTCGTCAATATATTTCTGAACTTCAGCCTTCAGACGCGTCACCTCATCCTTCCCCATACCACCTTCTTTTTCTGCAGCATCGAGCGCCTTGAGTGCATCGGTACGATGTGAGCGCAGGGTTACCTTCGCCTGCTCAGTTTTATCCCCAGCAATTTTAGAAAGTTGCACACGTCGTTCACTGGTTAATTCTGGGAAAGAAACACGGAGTCCTTGGTCATCAACCGAAACACCGACACCAAGATTAGCGTCAGTGATTCCCTTTTCAATCGCTTTTACCAGTTCCCGATCCCATGGGATAACTCGCAGTGTGCGCGCATCTTCAACCGAGACCGAAGCTATTTCTTGAAGTGCTGTGCGCGTACCATACGCTTCGAGCTTCACACTATCGAGCAGGGTCGGTGTCGCACGACCGGTCCGCACCCCAGAGAGTTCGCGTGCGAGCCACTCTTCAGTTTCTTTTATACTCGTTTTTAATGTTGAAAAATCGTATACCATAAAATGCAGATGTAAGGGATAAGATATAAGTGGTAAGTAGATTTTAGTATAGCATTTTGCTTTTTCTTGCACCTTAAACCTTGTCCCTTAAACCTTCCGATATGACGAGTGACAAGTGTTCGAGAATCATTCGCACCGGCGCGCTACGGTCGTAGAGATTGTCTCGTAATACTGCGATATCCGAAAGAAGTGCTCCCAGTTCAGTTGAAGGACTTTTCTTGAATTTCGCATACGCCACCGCTTCAACACCATTCACAATAGCAATCGCTTCATCGCGCAATGTTCGTTTCTCTTCTTCATCTTTCCCACTCGTGAGTTTCTTAATTATCGCGCTCCGCTTTTCTCTACTTGCGGCAAGAAATTGCTCAACGGCTTCTGCAATTTCTTGCCGTCCTGAGCTCTGTCGAGGGACTGATTTATCAAGGATTTGAACACGGGAACGAAGTGTGGGGAGAAGTCCACCAAGCGACGACAGTACGAAAAATAAGAAAGTTCCCTCAGGCGGTTCTTCGAAAAGTTTCAGAAGCGCATTCTGTGCTTCGTGATAGGCGCGGCTCGCCGCGATAATAACCACTTTATATTCGCCCGCAAAAGGTGCTCCTGCGGCGACGCTGCAAACATTCCGCGCATCTTCAACCGAGAAAAGTCCATACCGCAAAACGACCATGTCGGGATTTGTCCAACACTCGGTGTTTGACATTTTCATTCCCAATTCTTTCTCCGCCCACGCCTCCGCCACTTTGATTCCCTCCTCCGCTTCCGCCTCTATAACAAATGCGTGATGCCGAAGGTGCCGAATATCATTGATGTATTGATTCATTGTTTCGCCAAGATACTTTTCTGATAGGTACTCAGATGCTGGAGTGCGATGCCGGTGCCGCGCACCACACAATGATAAGGATCCTGGGCGAGCTTCGCGATAACGCCCGTACGGCGATAGACGAGTTCAGACATCTGACGCAATTGGGAGGAACCGCCCGTCAAGATGATGCCATTATCGATAATGTCGGCAGCGAGCTCGGGCGGCGTATCCTGTAAGACCTTCCGTATCGCCTGTGTCATCTCGCGCAACTCTTTTGACATCGCCTGCACGATGTCGTTAGTCGAGAGTTCAACCGTGCGCGGTAAACCGCTCATTAGGTCACGCCCCTTTACTGCCGCAGTTAATTCTTCTTGCATCGGCACAGCGGCACCGACTTTAATTTTCAAGTCCTCTGCGGTCTTATCGCCAATAGAAAGGTTGTGATGCTTCTTCACATGATCGATAATCGCCCTATCGAGGCGATCGCCCGCACACTTCACACTCGTCGAAGCGACGATACCGCCTAAGGAGATCACCGCGACGTCGATAGTGCCGCCACCAATATCCGCGACCATATGCCCCATCGGCTCATGAATCGGAATGCCCGCACCAATAGCAGCGAGTATCGGTTCCTTCACCACGAATGCATTCTTCGCACCAGCCTTCAGCGCCGCCTCGATGACCGAACGTTTCTCGGTCGAGGTAACTCCCGCAGGAACTGAAATAAGCACGGTCGGTTTGAATGGATTATGCTTGAGCGCTTTCTTCATAAAATAACGAAGCATCGCTTCAGTCACCCGATAATCTGCGATAACGCCGTCTCTCATCGGACGATACGCGATAATATCGTCTGGAGTACGACCAATCATTTTCTTCGCTTCGATACCAATAGCGAGAATCGTATTACCTTTTTTCTTATCACGGGACTTACTCACCGCGACGACTGACGGCTCATTTATAACCACACCCTTCCCGGGGATAAAAACGAGTACACTCGTCGTTCCAAGGTCAATGCCGAGCTTTGGAGAGAAGAAGGACATCACCTGCATAGTATCGCTCTCGGCGCTCTGGTGCAAAGATGTTAGGATGCTGTTTATGGAAGAAGGAATCAACTTTATTGTCGAGGGAGGAAAGAAACTCTCAGGATCCGTAACGACCAGTCGTTCTAAGAATGGTGCGGTCGCGCTTCTCGCAGCTTCTATTCTTAATAAAGGGGCCACAACACTCGACCATATGCCGAAGATAGAAGAGGTACACCGCCTCATCGAAGTGCTTCATTCCATCGGTTTTTCAGTTGAATGGTTTACCCCGAGCGGAGTCGAAGGGAAAGAAACGAGCGTCGTTATAACACCACCGAAAGAAATCACTTTCGACACGATTGACCGCGAGGCGGCGATGAAAACGCGCAGCATTTTACTTTTCATCGGTCCACTTCTACATCATGCTCGCTCGTTTAAAATTCCACAGTCGGGCGGTTGCACACTCGGCACCCGAACCGTTCGCCCCCATCTCTTTGCGCTCGAAAAATTTGGCGTCTCCATCGAAACACTAAGTGACAGCTTCAGCGTGAAGCATAATGGACTGCGCCCTGCCGAAATTATTCTGTACGAATCAAGTGACACCGCTACCGAGAACGCCCTTCTCGCTGCTGCTGGCACCGCTGGTACAAGCGTTATTAAATATGCTTCGGCAAATTATCAAGTACAGGAACTCTGTGGATTATTGCAAATGTTTGGCGTAGAGATCGAGGGAGTTGGCTCGACGACACTCACCATACACGGAACGACCGACATTAATAAAGATGTTTCGTACAGTGTCGCCGAAGACCCTATCGACAGCATGTTCTTCATCGCCGCAGCAGCAGTGACCCATTCTGCGATTACCATACATCGCGCACCAATCGCCTTTCTCGAAATAGAACTCACGATTCTTGAAAAAATGGGTTTACAATTTTCCATTACCAATCTTGGAATGTCTGAGAACGATATTACGCGTCTCGCCGATATTTCTATCGAACCATCAGAACTTATTGCCTTCCCCGAGCGAATTCATCCGCGTCCGTACCCTGGACTTAATATGGACAATCTTCCCTTCTTCGCGGTCATCGCAGCGATGGCAACCGGCACAACGATGCTTCACGACTGGGTCTATGACAAACGCGCGATTTATTATACTGAGCTTGACCGCCTTGGCGCGAATACCCTACTCCACGACCCGCATCGCATCTCGATTACGGGACCGTCACATTTCAAAGCGGCCGAAGTGGTATGCCCGCCCGTACTACGCATCGGCGCGATGCTCGTTATTGCGATGCTCGCTGCCAAAGGTCGTTCGACACTTCGTAATGTCTACACCATCAATCGCGGCTATGAAGATCTTGTCCCGCGCCTGAAAGCGCTCGGCGTCGATATCGAGTCAACATGAAGTCCATCAGCGAACTCCTTCCTGAATTTCAGAAAAAGGCGGCAGAGGCGCCGAAAGGCAGGAAGCGCCAGACCGAACGCGGCGAGCTGATGCGATTCTTCCAGCGACATTTGAATTATGCGCGCAAGCAAGATGGCCTCACACCGATAACGATGGCGCATCTCGGCACAGTGCTGGAGCAGATACCGACGCACGATCTCTATTATCTGAAAAGCGTCTGCAGTACGGCAAAAAATTTCAGCAAAACATTTTGGTGGGAACTCGATCCGACGAAGCACTAACTTGGAGGTAAAACATCCAAGCAACTTGGGTGTTTTACCTCCTGATGTTATACTGCGCCACATGAAGGAAATCGTGCAAGATGGCGCAGAAGTACTGCGCGAAATAGCGAAACCTCTCCCTGAGGAGCTTTTTGGTTCGACTGAACTGACGAATCTCATTGCCGATATGAGCGAGGCGCTCGATAAAAAACCCGAGGGCGTTGCGCTTGCAGCACCACAAGTCGGTGTTTCGTGGCGTCTCTTTATTGTACGGAAAGATCGCACATTGCCTCCGCCGCCAAATACTCAAGGTTCGACCTTAGCCCAGAATTCTCAAGGTCAAACCTTAGAAACCAAACCAGAAATAGAAGTGTATATCAATCCAGAAATTATAAAAACCTCCCGTAAGAAAGCTCGCATGGACGAAGGATGTCTTTCGACCGACGGTGTATTTGGTGTAACAAATCGGCACGAACGCGTAACAGTAAAAGCGCGCCGTCCTGACGGTTCTCAGTTCGAGCGTGGTGGAGGTGGACTTATGGCACAGATATTTGAACACGAAATTGATCACTTAAATGGCATCCTCTTTATTGACCACGCGAAGAATCTTATCCAAGTCGCACATGACCATGAACCTGCAACATAAATTTGTTTTCTTCGGCACTCCGAAGGTAGCGAGCGATACGCTCGAAGTACTTATCGCGCACGGCTTTATTCCTACTGTCGTAGTAACTTTTCCCGATGCTCCTGCTGGCCGAGGTCTCGAGCTCGCACCAACTGAAACGAAGACACTTGCGCTCGCACATAACATTCCGATACTCACACCCCACACGCTTGATACCGAAACGATTTCAGACATTCATTCTTATACATGCGACTACGCGATTGTCGTCGCCTACGGCAAGATATTCCCAGAAGAACTTATCGCTGATTTTCCTCTCGGCGTTATTAATGTTCATTATTCTCTACTGCCGAAACATCGCGGAGCGATACCGCTCGAAGCAGCACTCCGCGCTGGCGACACTATAACCGGCGTCACGATTCAGAAAATGGTATACGCGCTCGATGCTGGAGCGATTCTCGCACAAGAAGAATTGGCGATTGAATCGAACGAGACCGCACGCGAGTTGCGCCCTCGACTCATCACGCTCGGCGCAGAATTATTGGTTAAAACGCTTCCCTCATACCTCTCTGGCGAGATTGTGCCACAAGAACAAGATGATTCACTCGCTTCGTACGCACACAAATTGAAAAAAGAAGATGGCCTCCTCGACCTCGACGCTCCCGCAGAAGAAAATTGGAATAAATATCGCGCGTATACCGACTCTATCAGCACTTATTTCTTTGAAAACAACAAACGCATGAAAGTAACGGCAGCATCATTCAAAAATAACAAATTCGTTATTGAACGCGTTATTCCTGAAGGTAAACGCGAAATGATATATCGAGAGCCGGCAGTTTGAAAAAAGGTAGTAAGACTTGGCCTAGCGGTCCGGAGCGCGACCTTTTTTCGAACTACTGGCGAACGGTTTAACTTCCGAAGTGCAACATTCTTTTGAGTGCTGAACTCCCATTGCGCCAGAGCCGTCGCGCACGCCCGCGCGAATGCCGAATCTCTGCTTCGAGTGTGCTGCGAACTCTATCCGCAGCGCTTTCTGGCGTTGGCTTCACTGCCTCTGCATGGAACACCTTACCGCCGACAATAAGATTCGCGACGAGACGATACGGCTCTGACGAACGTCCTTCCGGCGGTGCCGGTTCTATTTCTATCTCGAGCAATGCGGTATCACTCTCTTCTCCAAGAAGCCGCAACGGGGCTGCGAGTTTCTTCTCGATAAGCATTTCGTCTTCTGGCGTGAATGCAAACTTCGTCGCTTTAATCGTGATATTCATAGCAAAGAAATTAAGTATTAATACTTATCATCTTAACGCGTGAATGATGTCCTGTCAGGATGCGCACTTTCCCAACTGGGACCTTCTCTCGTTCTGCAATAATCTCTCGCACGCGCAGATTCGCGCGATTCCCGCTCGCCGGTTCTCGCACTGATATAGCGAGTGTCTCTCCTCCTGCTCCGAGCTTTGTCGAGGAGTTCTCCGTAACTATCTCACGCTTCGCATCTGGTATGACAAATACCTTTATATACATCCCGTTTATCCTACCATTGCGATAAGTAAATTTTCAGTTAGAATACCCTTATTCCGGAGTAGCTCAGCGGTAGAGCAAACGACTGTTAATCGTAAGGTCACAGGTTCGATCCCTGTCTCCGGAGCCGAGTAGTGGGACAAAACAGTGATATCATTTAGCAATGATAACCCTACAAACAATTTCAATAGTTTTAGAATTTATAATAGTTTTAGTTTCACTTAGTTTAGCCATTTCAAAAAAAGAAATAGCTGGTTATGGACTAGCAGTAACATTTGGTATCTATGTTTTTTATGATGCTGTTAAATTTTATAACTATTCTGTAAATGGAGATACGCTTCA
>JBBABN010000018.1:0-11592 GCA_041657665.1 Minisyncoccota bacterium | reverse complement strand
GTTGTCGTTGGTATTGTAGTGATGCTCGCCGCATGGCTTATTGTCGATGCTGTTATGGCAGTGCTCTATCATCCGAATGATTCAACATGGGGAACATGGTCTTCGCTTGTTACTGGCCGTGCTGATGATAATTGTCTCCAACAAGCAGGCGCACTACCTTCGGATACTCTAAATCAAGCAGAATTAAATGATGTCGTTGTGGTTCCAAATACTAATAATACTGTTCCAGATTATTTACTAGAAAATATGATACGACAAGAATTTGCAGATGCTGGTGTTGGTATAAATAAAAATGCTTGCACAGCAGCCGAAATGGCTTCTAATGGTTCTTTGTGTGGAGGTACACCTCCGTCGTGCACGAATGTGAATGGTATGCAGAAAGCTACTATAGACCAAGTAATTGCAATTGCGAAAGCTGTCGGCAGCACCAAAGAGAATCAATATGTCGTAATAACTGGCGGTACTGAACCAGGACATGCTTGTGGTAACAAAAGCCACCAACTGGGTTTCAAGGTCGATCTCCGTCCTACAGATGCAGTAAATAACTATCTTAAAAATCCCACAATGTACGCTGGAGAACGATCCGGCGGAGAACCGGGACCCATTTATTTGGATAAATGTCGTTTAAATACATATGTCTTTGCGTTAACCCACTGGGATATCACGGTTAATTCGACTTGTATACCGCTTAAATAATTTCCCGAGAAAGTTTCTTCAGCCACGATTTTTGGTGGCGCGCATACTGCCAGAGTTTCGCTGAGAGAGCTGAGAACAACTTGGAAGTCGAACTTCCACTTGGAAGTTCGACTTCCAAGTTCAAGAATTCACCAACGATTTTATATTCGAGGCCGAGTTCGTTCAGGCGTTCATCGCCCTGGCCAGGCAGGCCAAATTTCTCTCGTACATGACGCACTTCATCTATAAGTCCCCGCCCTAATGCTTGCTTTAAGCGGGCATCAATCCTCGCGCGCAGTTCTTCTCTGGGAGGATTAATCACAATCCACTCGGGAACAAGGTTTAACCTTGTTCCAAACGGAGGCGTAGTTGAGCCGCGCGGCGGGACGGAACCGAGGGAGGAAATGATTTCGAGCGCGCGAATGAGTCGACGGCGATTCTGTGGATCAATTTCGCTCGCGCGTCGTGCATCTTCCGAAAAAATTCGTGCATATAATTCTTCGGTCGAGAGTTTTTCCAGTTCTGTGCGAAATTCGGGATTAATAGCAGCTCCTGCCGGAAGACCTTTCAGAAGTGCATCAAAATAAAAATGCGTTCCGCCTACAAGGATTGGTAATTTTCCTCGTCCGGAAATTTCTTCGATGAGACGCGTCGCGTCGGCAACGAAGTCGCCGGCAGAATAAATCTCGTTTACTTCGCGAATATCGATAAGATGATGGGGCACTCCGCGCATCTCTTCTTTTGTGATTTTCTCTGTGCCGATATCGAGCCCGCGATATACTTGTCGGCTATCAACAGAAATTATCTCGCCATTTCGAGCGAGTGCTTCTTCAACTGCGCGTGCAGATTTCCCCGAGGCAGTCGGCCCCGCGATGCAGAGTATAGATAGCGCCATAGTGTGCCGGGAGAGAGAATCGAACTCTCATGTCTTTCGACAATGGGTCTTGAATCCATCGCGTCTGCCAATTCCGCCATCCCGGCTTACGTGCACAATACCATTTCGCATCTATATTTTCATCATGGTAAAATATTCACATGCATGAGGATATTGGCTATGTCCCGACGAAATATGATTCGGTTTTTTGGATTGATGTCGATCGCATCCAACCGAATCCCTATCAGCCACGTCGAAACTTTACCGAAGAAGGTCTCTCCTCGCTTGCCGAGAGTATTCGTCAGTACGGTGTCTTGCAGCCACTCGTAGTGACTCGCACTGATATCGAGAAACCAGAAGGCGGCCTCGAGAGTCTGTATGAGCTTATTGCGGGCGAGCGTCGCTTGCGTGCTTCGAAGATTGCTGGTTTGAAACAAGTGCCCGTGGTTATTCGCCAAGGCGATACGAATCTTACGAAACTCGAACTCGCCATCATTGAGAATCTTCAGAGAGAAGATTTGAATGCTATCGACCGAGCGAAGGCTCTGAAGAAACTTATTGACGAATTCGGTATTTCGCATGTCGAGACCGCAGCCAAGATCGGTAAGAGTCGCGAATATGTCTCGAACTCGCTTCGCCTCTTGTCGTTGCCAGAGCACATACAAAATGCCGTTGTCGATAAAGAAATAAGCGAAGGTCATGCACGTACCTTGCTCGCGCTCCATGATAAGCCAGAAGAATTAGAGACTCTATTTAAAGAGGTTGTGTTGAAGCGTCTTTCGGTCCGAGCTACTGAGCGTATTGCACGTTCTATCGCACAAGAGCGAGTGCGTAAATATCATCGTAAGACGCCCGAGATGGTAGAACTAGAAAAATCGCTTACCGAGACTTTAGGTACGCGCGTTATTATCGAGACCAATGCTGAAGGAGGCCGTCTCCTTATAGACTTTTTCTCGCCTGACGATCTCTCGGCTCTTGCTGAGTCACTTATACCGCACTCTAGTAGTATTGAAGATGTCCAACAGACAGAAGAGACAGGCGAGGTTACAGAAGATCCTATTCCTCCTGCCGCGCCCGAAGAAACTCCAGATGACGATCTCTACTCAGTAAGCAACTTCTCAGTTTAATTTTTATTTTTTGTTTTCGTGATGCGCGTGCGTCGTTTCCGTTGCGGTTTTTCTGGTTCAGTCATACCGAGTGCTGTACGAATGTGTCGGCGCGCGAGCGAGGTACGCGCTATCTCGAGCCACTTTGACGAAGGGTGAGCAGCTTCGCGTCGTATGATTTCGACAACCGCACCATTATCGAGCGGTGTATCGAAGGAAACCAATTTTCCATTCACTTTCACTCCTTGGAGATGATTTCCAAGATCGCTGTGTATCGCATAGGCGAAATCAATTGGGGTTGACGCAGTAGGGAGGTCGATAACATCGCCTTTCGGCGTGAAGACGAATACGCGATGTGAGAAAAAGTCTTCTTTCAGTCCTTCGACGAATTCTTCAGAACCAGCAATATCAGTATGTGCTTCAGCAAGCTCAGCAAGCCATGCTGGAACCTTCATAGTCTTTTTCTCTTTAGTATCATTCTTCGAAACATTCATAAGAGAGGGAATAAGTGAACGAAACCAAGAGAAAGAAAGTGCTGAGAATCTACTTTTTTGTTCTTCCTTCCGTAATCTCTCCACGCCTTTGCCGAGTTGTTTATAGGACATGTGCGAGGCGATGCCGAACATCGCGTTACGATGCATTTCTTCATCACGAATCTGAATCTCGACGATGCCGGCGTGCGGTGTTACGACTGTTGTGTGAAGCGATTTGTATCCGTTTGGTTTTGGGAAAGCAATGTAATCTTTAAATTCGCCTGGTAGTGGTTTATAGAGTGCATGCACAATACCGAGCGTGGTGTAGCAGTCCTCGACGGTCGGTACGACAATGCGCAGTGCGGCGATGTCATGAATCAAGCTAATATCATCATGCTTCCGTTTTAATTTCTGATGTAGGCTCCAGAGTCCTTTCATACGGATGTCAGTACGGAATGTCGTCAAGCCTTTTTTCACGAGTTCTTTCTGAAGCGTCTTCTGTACTTCAGCAAGACCGTCTTCGGTTTCTTGTTTCTTTAATGTGCGAACTTCAGTGGTGTGTCGAGCAGCATCAGGATCAATAAAAGGAAACGCAAGGTCTTCAAGAACACTCTTCATTTTGCCCATGCCGAGACGGTCAGCGATCGGTGCATAAATTTCTACAGTCTCGAGTGCGATTCGTTTACGCTTATGTTCAGGCACGTACTCGAGTGTCTGCATGTTATGTTTACGATCAGCAAGCTTCACGATAAGGACGCGAATGTCGCTCGCCATCGCGACAAGGAGTCGGCGGAGCGATTCGGCATGGCGTTCGGTGCCGTGATATTTGTGCTTACCCAGTTTCGTAACGCCTTCAACAATGAAAAGCAATTCCTTTCCAAACTCTTTCTCGATTTCTTCGGGCGGAACACATCCGTCTTCGATAGTGTCGTGGAGAAGACCTGCTGCGATAGTTATCGCATCCATTCCATATTCAGCGAGAATTTTTGCTGTGGCTGCAGGGTGAATGAAATAGGGTTCGTTCGAGAAACGAACATGACCCTCGTGTGCCTTTTCAGAAAATGCGTAGGCCTTCTCGACCAGAGCGATATCCTCTGCTGAAGGGTTATTCATTTCGCCAACAATCTCCTTGACAGTGGTCATAGGAGACACTATACAACATTTTTTGATTTATTTAAGATACTCTGCTGCCTCGGCGGGAGAAAGGGAATCAGGTTTGACTGAATCGGGGAGATAAATGCGGCGCAAACCTTTTTTTAGGAAGAGTCCTTGTTTCGATTTATACAGTGAAAGCATTTTGCCCGTGCGCGGATGTTTACCGATTTCTTTTACAATTTCAACGCCTTTGGGCGGCTGTTTCGGAGCGGCGAGAAGTGCGAGCGCTTCGTCGAGCGTGATGGTGTACGGGTCTCCGACAGCTGCTTTCAGCGAACGGAATTCGCCATCGCTCCCGACATACGGCCCGAAGCGTCCGGTCGAAGCGAACACCTCTTTACCGGTCGATGGATGCACTCCAAGCTCACGCGGGAGCGAGAGATATTTAAGTGCGTCAGCGAGTGTTATGTCCGCGATGTTGGTACCAACTGGGATACTCGCGCGTCTCGCAGCGGTCTTCGGGCGGCCTTTCCCGCGTTTTGCAGGTTTTTTCTTTGTGATTTTCTTCCCCGAAACAAGGTCAGACCTTACACCCGAATTCTCAAGGTCTGACCTTGTTTCGGGTGGTTCTTCAAGCGCCATTTCTACATACGGCCCAAATCTTCCGGTCTTTATATAAATAGGAGCGCCGGTTTTTGGGTCGTTCCCGATTGGTTCATCGCCTTTAAGTTCATCGCCTTCTTCAGTTCGTGCACCGAGACAATCCGGATAACGCTTACAACTCATAAAGATTCCGCCGCGACCAAGTTTGAATTCCATCGGACCTCCACAGAGCGGACAGGGGAATGTTGCGGGTACATCACCGAGCGAAGTCGCTTTCGGAAGTTTGTCTTTTGCACGTATCGCTTTTTCGAAAGGTCCGTAGAACGCTGTTAAGGTTTCGGTATACCCGCGTTCGCCGAGAGCTATTTCGTCGAGTTCATTTTCCATTTCAGCGGTAAAGGTATCGCTCACATATTCGGGAAAATGTTCTTCGAGCCATCCTGAGACGACCATACCGGTTGCCGTTGGTTTGAGTGCACGCGCCAATTTTTCCACATACCCGCGGTCCTGAATCGTTTTCATAATAGAAGCGTAGGTTGATGGGCGGCCAATACCGCGCTTCTCGAGTTCTTTAATCAGTCCTGCTTCGGTGTACCGATTGGGCGGCTCGGTCTGTTTCTCCTCGCTTCCTAATGAAAGAAGAGTGAGAGGGTCGCCGGTTGCGAGCTTCGGTAGTTCGACATCTTCGCCGCGTGCTTTTGTGTCGAGTGCGAGCCATCCAGGGAAGAGTACGCGGGAACCGTTCGCAGTAAAAAGAGGAATCCTTCCTTCGTCAGGACCTGCGGTATTTTCATCGGCTTTGACCGAAACAGAAGTGCGCATAATGCGGGCACTCGCCATCTGCGAAGCGAGTGAGCGAATACGAATAAGTTCGTATAGAGAAGTCTCGTCTGGCGTCGAACCTGCGCGTGCTTGGCTCGGGTCAGTAGGACGGACGGCTTCGTGTGCTTCCTGTGCATTCTTGCTTGTTGTTTTATAAACGCGCACCTGCAGATACTCTTTCCCAAATAGACTCTCAACAACTCCCGCCATCTTCGCGACGGCTTCTTTCGAGAGATTCACTGAGTCAGTACGCATATAGGTAATGTGTCCCGCTTCATAGAGTTTCTGGGCTGCACGCATGGTTCTCGACGGAGCGAAGCCGAGGCGCGTTGAAGCAGTCTGCTGTAAAGTTGAAGTGGTGAACGGCGGTCGAGGATTACGGTCCTCGGCTTTTTCTCCGACATCAGCGACGCTCCACTTCGCGCTTCTGCCGGCTTGCACGATTCTCTCGGCTTCTTCTTTTGTTGCCGGCTGTTCGGCGCAAGTGGTATTCAAGGTCGAACCTTGAGAATCTGGGTTAAGGTTCGACCTTGTTTTGAAAAGTGCTGAGAGTACGAAATAGGTAATGGGAATAAATGCCTTAATTTCGCGTTCGCGTTCTGCGAGGATGCGCAGTGCTGGCGACTGTACACGTCCAGCCGAGAGACCGTAGCGAACTTTTTTCCAGATAAGACCGGAGAGGTCGTAGCCGACAATACGATCCAAGACGCGCCGCGCTTCTTGCGCGCGGCGCAAATTCTCATCAATCGTGCGTGGGTGTGCGAGAGCCTCTTCGATAGCTTCTTTCGTAATCTCGTGGAAGGCGACACGTTTCGGTTTCTTCAGATGTGCAACTTCTTTAATATGCCAGGCGATTGCTTCTCCTTCGCGGTCGGGGTCGGTCGCGAGATAGATTTCATCAGCCTTCGCAGCAGCTTTTTGTATTTTTTCAATTACTTCGTGCTTATCAGGAGAAATAACATACCGCGGAATAAAACCACCTTCAATATCGACGGCATCTTTATTTGATTTCGGCAGATCGCGCACATGTCCAACCGAAGCAAGAACAGTGTAGTCCTTGCCGAGATAGTGTCCTATGGTGCGCGCCTTGGTTGGCGATTCGACGATAAGTAATCGATTACTCATTTATTCACTCATAACGCGTCTACCTATATATGGTCAAGTCCTGTCGTTCGACAATTCACTGAATTTCGGCGTGGATTGGACAATGATCAGAGCCAGCACGGTCAGAAATAACTCCTACATTTTTAATCGAAAACGAGTTGGACACGAGGATGTGATCGAGCTGGCTTCGAGAGAGAGGATGTGTCATTTTGCCGTGCAAAGCATTGAGTAATTTGTAGGTGGCAAATCGTTTTTCAAAGTGATTCCGCTCGCGTCGGTAGCATAAAGTATCAGTTATTTTTCCACCGAGAATCCAGTTTAATACTATAGTGAAAGATTTTTCAATAATATTGAAATCGCCACAGACGATGGTAGGCTGTGATGGATTTTTTTGAAGCAAAGAGTGTTCAAATTCTTCTGCACGAATGTGAGGATTCATCAGCGGTAGATGGAGATTAAATATACGCACAACGCCGCGGTCGGGTATTCCGATGTCAGCATACAGTGCATGACGATTCCCCAATCCTTCAGGCCAAATGCGTAACAAGAACATACATCGTGCGAATAGACGGCTACGCCACGGTAGTTCGGGAGTGTAGTGTTTGAGCGATATGATTTCAGAATGAACGATAGGATATTTGGATAGCACTACATTAAAAATAGTTCCGCGTTTTCCTCGGAAGACAAGATTGCTCTCGGGCGCATATACACTACGATACGACAATGTCTTGAGTCGTTCTAAAAATTCTTCCGGAACTTCTTGTAAACAAAAAATATCAAAGTCGGCGTGCGAAATAAACTCGAACGCTCGGTCGAGTTCTTTATTGCAAAACTCCATGTTCCAAGAGTAGATGTTCATTTTATGTGCGATGCCATGCGCCGAATTCTTCGCGGATGAGTCCGCGGAGCTCGAGGGCGACGAGGGCAGTCAATAGTTCTCCCGTGCCGGCTCCGCCGGCACGCAGAATTTCATCCCGCGTTTTCGGCTCTTCTAGTATAGTCCAAATCGCGAACTCGACTTCTTCGAGGTCAGTCGGCGCGACTGTCGAGCTTGTCTCTCTCGGCGGTATGCCGAGCGCCTCGAGAATATGGAGCGGTTCGCAGATGAGTGCCGCGCCGAGACGGATGAAAAGATGTGGACCGAAGGAGTGCGGGTCGCCGATACGATGAGGGATGCAGAGCAAGTCGCGATTATATTCGGAGGCGAGACGCGCCGTAATAAGTGTGCCGGATTTTTCGCCAGCTTCGATAACCAATACTGCGTCGCAAATGCCGACCATGAGGCGATTGCGCTCAGGGAAGTAGCGCACATGTGAAGGCGTCTCGGGCGGGTATTCGGCGAGCATTCCGCCCCCAGCTGCGAGAATTTCTTTTGCGAATGCACGATTGCTTCTCGGGTAGAGCACATCATCACCGAGACCGGAGCCCGGCAGAACAAGTGTGTGGAGTCCTGCGGCGAGTGCCGCTTTATGTGCGCAAGTATCTACACCGAGCGCGAGACCACTCACGATAGATATCGGATAGCCAGCGAGACCAGTGATTAATTTCTGGCATGCTTCTTGTCCGTAGTGCGTCATCGCACGCGAGCCGACAACGGTAAGTAATTTCGTCCCTTCTGTCGGCAAGGCACCGCGCAGCCAGAGCTTCTTCGGTGGTTGGGGTATCTCTAAGAGTTGTGCAGGCCACTCAATCTTCGGCAGTTCTCGTATCTCCATCTCTGCAGTATACTAGGTGTCATATGCTCGACATACATTTTATTCGGGAGAATGCGGAGATTATTAAAGCTGGTGCCAAGAAGAAGCACATCGAGGTGGATATCGACCGTCTGCTTGAAGTCGATGATGAACGTAAACGGATTCGACAAGAGCTCGATGCGAAGCGTAATGAGCAGATTCGCCGCAGTAATGAGATGCCGCGTGCGAAAGATGAAGAACGCGAGAAACTGCTCGAAGCGATGCGCCACCTGAAAGAAGGTATGACCGAGAGCGAAGAACGACTGAAAGTAGTAATGGCCGAATGGCAAAATCTTATGCTGATGGTGCCGAACATTCCTGATATGTCGGTGCCCGACGGCGATAGTGACGCGGATAATCTCGAAGTGAAGAGGTGGCCTGTCCCGAGCGGAGTCGAGGGAGGAGCGCCGACAAAATTTGATTTTGAACCAAAAAGCCATGTCGAGATTATGACAGCGCTCGATATCGCCGACTTCGAACGCGGCACGAAGGTCGCTGGCTTCCGCGGATATTTCCTGAAAGGTGATGGCGTACTTCTCGCGAATGCAATCTGGCAGTTGGCGCTCAAACATTTTTCTGCAAAGGGAATGACACTGCTCTCGGTGCCGTCCTTGGTGCGTCGTGAGCCGTTTATGGGCACCGGCTACCTACCGCAAGGTGAAGAAGATCTTTATAAGACACAGGACAACGAATATCTCGCTGGTACTGCTGAAGTCGCAACGATGGGGTACTACATGAACGAAACGCTTGGTGCAGAGAAATTTCCGATAAAGTTTCTTGCATTCTCCCCGTGTTTCCGTCGCGAAGCGGGTGCACATGGGAAGGATGTGGGCGGACTTATTCGCGTGCACGAATTTTTCAAATGGGAGCAGGTCGTTCTCTGTAAAGCAGAGCACGATGAGTCAGCGCGCACCCACGAATGGTTGAACCGCAACACGGAAGAATTCATCGAGCTTCTGAACATTCCGTATCACACCGTGGTGAACTGTGGTGGTGATCTCGGATTGGGACAAGTGAAGAAATTTGATATTGAACTCTGGATTCCAGGCGAGAAGACCTATCGTGAAATAAGTTCGGCTTCATACTTCCACGACTTCCAGACGCGTCGACTTAATATCCGCTATCGCGATGCAGAAGGGAATATGCGTTTCCCTCATTCTCTAAATTCGACCGCAATTCCGACTCCGCGCATCCTCGTTTCTATCGTTGAGAATTATCAGCAAGCGGACGGTACGATTAAAGTGCCAGATGCCTTAGTACCATATGTGGGGAAGAGCATCATCGGCGGGGCACAGTAGCTCGCCTCGACACGGACAAGGAGAGCGGCTCGCCGAGCGGCGTCGGAGCCGCCGTCGTCGCATTATTCTTGTATTTTGTTTTCTTTTTCTCCTCATTCTTGGAGCGATTGTGTATGGATTATGGCAGAGTTCTGTGCGCATTTCGCGCGTTCAGATTTTCGGTGCAGACGAATCGCTCTCTTTGTATGCGACCCAGGCGATGCAGGGGAGCTATCTCGGTAGTATTCCGCGCGACTCGATTTTCTTTTTCCCCGAAGGGCGTATTCGTGCCGACCTGCTCGCTGCACATCCCGAGATTTCGGCGGTCTCAATATTTCGTAATGGATTTACCGGCCTCTCGATTAAAATAAATAAACGTGTTCCGATCGCTCGTTGGTGTGGTTCCGGTGCGGAGAAGTCTGACTTCCGGGCAACTTCTTCGAAGTCAGACTTCCTAGCACCGCAATGTTATTTCTTTGATGCAAAAGGTTTTATTTATATGCCAGTGAGTACTGCGATCGGATCGTCGACGCCGCTAAATTCTTTTATGGTGTATGAATCTTTTGCGAATGAGAGTTCGCCGATCGGTGCGACACTCCCGAATGCTACTGATCTTCCTTCTGCTTTCGATTTTGCTCGACAGCTCTCAACACTCGGCTCTCCTGTTATTAGTATCAGTTTTCGTAATGACGAAGTTGATGATTATCTCGCGAGCGGGACGCGCATTACCTATGTGCTCGGCGATGAGCAAAACGCTTTTACCGCGCTTATGTCCGCTCGCTCGAATCTGAATCTCACTGATGGTTCTCTCGAATATGTTGATGTGCGCTTTGACGGCAAAGTGTATTCGAAGAAGAAGTGATGCTACTGTGCCAATATGTTCTGGAATAACTTACCAAAACCGTTTTTCGTGATGGCGCCTCTGAAGGATGTCACGGATGCTGCTTTCCGCGCACTCATCGCGAAGCGAGGGAAGCCCGATGTCTTCTGGACCGAATTTGTTTCGGCGGATGGTTTATATCACACTTGTGAAGGTCAGACCTTCACAAAAAAAGAAAATCCGCTTATGCGCGATCTTGCGTTTAGCGAAGACGAGCGGCCGATTGTCGCACAACTCTTTTCCAACAAACCAGAAATGATTGCGTATGCGGTGAAACTCGTCGCAGAGCTCGGCTTCGATGGTGTTGATCTTAATATGGGTTGTCCGGATAAGAGCGTCGAGAAGCAGGGAGCCGGAGCGTCATTGATGAAGAATCCGAAACTCGCTGTGGAGATTATTCGCGCTGCGAAAGAAGCGAGTAATCTGCCCGTGTCGGTGAAGACGCGTGTTGGCTACAATAAAGAATTGCTCGAAGAATGGCTCCCAATATTGCTCGAAGCGGCGCCCGCCGCAATTACGATTCATCTGCGCACACGGAAAGATATGTCGCTTGTACCGGCCAATTGGGAATTGATGAAAAAAGCGGTAGAAATTCGTAATCGCGTAAATCCAGATGTGCTTCTTATTGGTAATGGCGATGTGGAAAGTATCGAAGAAGGGAATCGGCTCGCTCTCGATACCGGCTGTGACGGCATTATGATCGGCCGGGGCATGTTCGGTAATCCGTGGGTCTTCGAGAGGATTACAAGGTTCGACCTTGAGAATTCGGATTTAAGGTCGAACCTTGATAATCCACATGGGCTTCAGGAGAAATTGGATGCTTTAGTTGAGCTCGCACACAATTTCGAAAAAATAAGTCCACCAAAAAACTTTTCAATCTTAAAAAAGCATATTAAAGCATTCGTTACCGGCTTCGATGGCGCTGCCGACCTCCGCGCAGAACTTATGGA
>JBBABN010000017.1:0-11961 GCA_041657665.1 Minisyncoccota bacterium | reverse complement strand
CAGATGGCATCTATGAGGAAAAGGGTGAATCAGCAAGAACGACTGATCGTCCACAGCTTCAGAAAATGCTTCATCGTGCCAAGACAGACAATAAGGTTGATGTGATCTTGGTTCACAAGTTGGATCGTATGTGCAGAAATGTGGCAGACTACGCCGCCATTAAGATGATGCTTAAAAAGCACGACTGCAAAGTGATCTCGGTTGTCGAGCAGTTTGACGAATCATTTTCCGGAGAGCTGGTTGAGAACATCATGGCATCTATTGCTCAATGGACTTCTCAAAACATCAGCTGGGAGGTCAGGAAAGGTCTTAAAGAGGCCGTAGAGCGTGGTAGATTCCCGGGATATGCACCAATTGGGTATACAAATGATAAAAAGACCAAATCCCTTATAGTCGATAATATCAGGGCACCTTATGTGAAGATGGCTTTTGATCTATACGCAACCGGCAAGTTCTCTTATTACACACTTCGAGACGAGTTGGCCAAGCGTGGTCTCAAAAGTAAATCCGGCAAAAACATTTCAAAAAAGAATGTCGAGAGAATGCTTCAAAACACTATCTACTATGGTCTTATAAAAACTCGATCGGCCACCAATCAAGCAAACTTTCCACCATTGATCACAAAGAAAGCGTTTGATGATGTTCAAGAAATTATTGCCCAGCACAATCATTACGCAGACAGGTCTCGCAAACACACTTTTCCTCTTACTGGGTTCATGAGGTGTGCTTATTGCGGTTCTATGTTGAGTGGTCAGGTTAAAAAGGGTCATCTTTACTATAATTGCAGTCATCGCCGTGATCCACATTGTCCGGAAAAGAAATACATTCGATCTGAGCAAATTGAGGAACAGGCAGTGACTTATTTGTCACGAGTTCAGTTGCCAGATAAGTTCAAAAAGGTGCTTGATTCTTATTTCCAATTCTTTGCAAAAGAAAGGCTTGAGCAGGAGGAAAAAGAACGAAAAAGTCTCAAGCAGGAGTTGGTCAGAATCCAGCAACAAATTCGCAATATCGTCATGGATCGTTCAAAACGCATCATTGACGCAGAGGTCTTTATAAAGATACAGGACGAGCTTTTAAAGGAGAAGGAAATGTATCAGGACCGTCTATCTGAGCTCGAGGGCAAGTCTGACAAATTCGTTCAGAAGTTTAATGAGTTATTGGACTTTACGGATCATGCCGACAAGGTATTCCAAAAGGGTGGTATCTACCAAAAACGCACAATCTTGAAGCTTTGCTTTGATGGGTTCACAGTTAAAAACCAAAAACTGACGCCTATCTGGACGCCAGTCTTTGATGTTCTTATGGATTTACAATTGTCTAAGTTCGACCCTCCGAAGCCTTCAAAAGGTTCGAAAACCCTTGATGATTCTAAGGTTCTAACTTGGACATCTGGCGGAGGGGGAGGGATTCGAACCCTCGATACGATATTACTCGTATAGCGAGTTAGCAACCCGCCGCACTAGGCCTCTATGCGACCCCTCCGTTTCCTTCATATTGCGCTATTATTCGTTTTTTCTCAGGATAGCCCGGTGGATGTTTCAGAAACCATTCACGTTTTTCAGCATCTGATCTTGTTTGGAATGTTTCTGTGTATATGATTGTCCATGGTCTATACAGTTTTGTAGACCGAGTTGATCCGTGGTTGTGCATCACAAGACGTTTGTCTACATCAGTTGAAGAACCGATGTAATAGCGATGAGATTTAAGACTTTTAAGAATATATACAAAGTGCATTCAAATTGTTTCATTTCCGCACTAGGCCTCTACCCCGAAGGGGCCCCTTTGGGGTGCGACCCCTCCGTATTCCGCCACAATATCACACCTAAGGTGCCCCGTTGGGGAATTTAATGCGCGAGGGCGAGCGGGATGATGTGTGTGGCGCCTGCCTCCTTGAGCGCATCAATAGCAGCTTGGAGCGTTGCGCCAGTGGTAATAACATCATCTATGACCATATAAGTGTATGCAGGATTGGCAGAATGAGTGGCGCTAAAGGCACCACGCATATTCTCTTCACGTTTATTACGCTGGAGTGAGACCTGTGAGAGTGTCTCATGCGTGCGGGAAAGTAGGTCTGGCTCGAGAACAAACCCATTCAATTCTTTACCGATAATACGGAGAGTATTTCGCACAATTTCTTCAACTTGATTATATCCACGTTCTTTGCGTCGAGTTGTGCCGAGCGGTATTGGCACTATACAAACCGTACGATCCAGATCATCGGCGTCGCGTAAATATTCGGCGAGCGCGAGCGAGAGAAGTTCGAAAGCTCGTTTGTTTCCCTGATACTTTGCTTCATGAATGGCAGTACGCACACACATGTTAGAGAAGGGGAGAAGCATAATCGTGTTTGGTCGTGTCTCGGATACTAGTTGTGGAGTAACAAGCGCGAGAAAATCGTTATCCGAAACGGAGCGTAATGCCTTTTCATCCACACGTGGAGGAAAAAGAAAATCAAGCCAGTGCATCATATGGTAGTATTCTCTCATATGTCGTTCCTCGACAATCTCACTAATCTTTTTTCGAAGAAAGAGAAGAGTGTTCTTGGTATTGATATCGGTTCCTCATCATTAAAGGTCGTGCAATTACGCAAAGATCATAATAAAGCCGTACTTGAAACCTATGGAGAACTTGCGCTTGGTCCCTATGGCGGAGGAGATGTGGGGCAAGCAACTAATCTTTCTGCCGAACAAGTAACGGAAACACTCAAAGATCTTTTGCGTGAAGCAAAAGTAACCACTAAAAATTGTGGTATCTCCATACCCTATTCTCGTTCGTTACTTACGCTAACCGATCTACCATATCGAGAGAATCCAGAAGAGCAGAAAACGGTCATCGAGCTCGAAGCGCGTAAATATATTCCTATACCCGCTAGTGAAGCACAAATCGATTGGTTTATTGTCCCAGAAACCGATCCTTCTAAAAGCGCTAAAACTCGAGGGAAGGTCGAGGTGTTGATAGTAGCTGTGCATAACGACGAACTTACCCTGCTTCAAAGTGTTATGGCAGGAGCTGGACTCGCAGCAAGTTTTTATGAAATCGAGATTTTCAGTACGATACGAGCCGTTGTTGATGAGCCAGTAAAGCCGGTTATGGTGCTTGATGTTGGTGCTGCTTCAACAAAAGTATATGTCGTCGAGCGTGGAGTTGTGGCACTCTCTCACGCGATAAATGCGGGAAGTCAAGATATCACTCGTGCCATCGCAGTTTCAAGCAATGTATCTATTGCTCAGGCCGAGATTCTGAAGAAAGAACAAGGAATTAGAGACAATGATTCACTCTCTTCTCCTGAACTTGTTTTCTCCCGTATTTTTTCAGAGGCGCGTCGTGTATTGACACAGTATGAAACCGAACATAAGAAATCAATTGCTTCCATCATGCTTACCGGCGGGGGAGGAGTTACTAAAGAACTTGGTGTGTATGCAAAAAATATTTTCTCAATAGATGTACGTGTTGCAGATCCGTTCGCAAAAACTGAAGCGCCAGCTTTTATGAGATCAATTCTTGAGGGAATTGGTCCGGAATTCGCTGTTGCGGTCGGTCTCGCATTGCGCAAACTTGAAGAAATATGAAAAGGTTTTGCACAGATGTTATATATGGTACTTGCATAAGTGTCGTATACTAGAAACAAAATGCTTCCTCCAACAATACCTACTTCGTTTGTTCCTCGTTCGGCGTCTGCAGTGTCGCGTCGATCTTCTGTCGATCTTACGGGTATGTTCGGTTTTATATCCTATATTATTTTGGGTATTGTTTTCATCCTTGCTGTAGGTGTCTTCTTGTACGGTCAATTACTTTCAAATAACCAGAAAACTAAAGATGAGGCACTTGCGAAAGCTGAAGCAGCGATAGATCCATCGATTGCTCAGGAATTCGTTCGACTTCGCAATCGTCTTTCTTCGGGGAAGATGCTTCTTGAAAATCATAAGACATCATCAGATTTTTTTACAGCTCTCGAATCTGTTATGCCCTCTACGGTTAGTTTTACTTCTCTTAATCTTTCCCTTAATGATAAAGGAATAATTGAATTCCAAGGTTTGGGAGTTGCAAAAAACTTTAATGCGCTCGCAGCAGCTTCTATGTCATTTGCAAAAGATGGTCGTATTAAAAATGCCATCTTTTCTGGCATTACCGTTAATTCGAAAGACAATTCAGTATCTTTTGCGCTTACGGCAACATTTGATCCGAAGCCTGTTAATTTTTCGTTATGAATAATCACATTCTCCCCTCAATCGCGTTATTGTTTGCTATAGGCATATTCTTTTTCTATGTAAAACCAACGTGGTCTGGTCCGATCGCGGAAGCAAAGATTGCTATCGTTAACGATGATCAAGCGCTTGTTGCCGCAGAAAAGTATACCGCACAACAAAATCAGCTTGCTTCGGAGCGTAATGCTATTGATCCAGCAAATCTCGCAAAACTTAATGTCCTTCTTCCTGATTCAGTTGATAATGTGGGGATTATTGTGAATCTAAATGCACTTGCTGCCCGTTCAGGATTTTCGCTCTCTAATATTGATGTTACGTCGAGCTCGGCGAACACTCAAGGTGTTTCTAGTGAAGGAACTCTTCCGATTTCTGATACGAGTCCGACCAGTTCAGTCGATCTCTCTCTTTCTGCTGTAGGAACCTATGCTTCATTCCAGTCATTTCTCACTGGTATCGAGAAGAGTCAGCGGATACTTGATGTTCAAAATATTACCGTGAGCGGATCCGAAACGGGTATTTATAAATACAGTATGACGTTGCGTCTTTATTGGCTGCGTTAAGAATGTTACGCATATGAAACCTAAAAATAACTCTCTTCCATTCATAATTGCTGGTATTTTTGCTCTAGGAGGTCTTGGCTGGTATTTTCTTATTGGAACAGAACAACCTGCCATCTCAGAGGGTGTAGTGGAGAATCGTACCCAGACAAAATTTCAGACACTTGCTGGCGAGTTGGCCCCAATTTCATTTGACACCAGCGTCTTCTCAGATGACCGCTTCAATGCGTTGATCGATCTCACGACACCAATCGCTCCAGAGCCGACAGGTCGTCCTGATCCTTTTGCGTCTGTTGCTGGGGTAAGTATAAATTGAGTAATGAATCTTCTTGAATTATTTGTTAATAAAGGATTTTTATCCCAAAGCGATCGTGCGGTAGTTGAAGCAGAACTTGCAAAAAAACGTTCGCTCGCCGAAGTGCTTTCTGAACACGGTGTTACACTTCTTGATGCTCTTACCGAAGTAGGGAAGGTATACGGACTCCCAGTTCGTTTGCTTGGCAATCCGCCTGCTGATGAAGATGTGTTTAGTTACGTTCCAATTGATTCTGCTCGTCATTATGGATTTGTTCCTCTTGCTGTTGTAGATGGCGCACTCGAAGTTGGTATTGTTGACCCTGATAATATAGAAGCGCTTGACGCCCTCCAGTTCATTTCGGGCAAGATAGGTATCCCGTATAAAATTTATTTAATTACCAAACAAGATTTTGATCGGGTGCTTGACGCATATGAAAATCTCTCAGGCGAAATTGGTAAAGCGTTATCTGAATACGAGACGACAACAAAACTGTCTACCCCAGAAGCATCAAAGAAAGCGGGAGCAGCAGTTTCAACAGGAACGCTGGAATTTGAAGAAGAAAACCTTGTTCTTACTGGTTCGCGCGAAGTGTTAAAGGAGGATTCTCCCGTAACGAAGATTGTCTCAACAATACTGCGTTACGCGATTGAAGGACGTTCTTCTGATATACATGTTGAGCCCTTGCCTAGTAAGACGCGAGTTCGTTTTCGCATGGATGGCGATCTTTATACATCCTTGGAACTGCCTACGAAGGTACATAATGCGGTTGTTGCGCGTATCAAGATTCTTTCTAAATTGCGTCTAGACGAAAAAAGAAAACCGCAAGATGGACGCTTTTCGGCGACAGTTGAGAAACGTCGTATTGATTTTCGTGTCTCTACCTTTCCGACGGAATATGGTGAAAAAGTCGTGATGCGTATCCTTGACCAATCGATTACGACCACTACTCTTGACTCAGTTGGTTTTACTAGTGCAAATCTTGTTGCCATTCGTGACATGATGAAAATTCCATATGGCATCATTCTTATTGCTGGGCCAACTGGCTCAGGTAAATCAACTACTCTTTTCGCGATGCTTTCTGAGCTTGATCGCGAAACAGCAAATGTAGTATCACTTGAAGATCCAGTCGAATACGAGATTGGTGGCGTTTCGCAGAGTCAAGTGCGGCCTGAAATTGGTTATACGTTTGCAAACGGACTCCGTTCTATTTTGCGTCAGGACCCCGATGTAATTATGGTCGGAGAAATTCGTGATAAAGAAACTGCGGCGCTTGCAGTTCAAGCAGCACTTACTGGACATCTTGTTTTCTCTACGATCCATACCAATACTGCTGCTGGAGCGATACCGCGTCTCATTGATATGGGTGTCGATCCTTTCCTTATCGCTCCAACACTTATCTCGGTTATTGGACAACGATTAGTTCGTAAACTCTGTCCGGGTGCAGGGAAACCTTTCCCCATCACCGACAGTTTAAAAATGTTTCTCGATAGGCAATTTGCTGATTTACCAACAGAGTATCGAAACGTGCTGCCTCCTTTCAAAGAGTTTTATCATGCAAGTGCGATAGCGCAGTGCCCAAATGGTACGCGCGGCCGTGTTGCGGTCTTCGAAATACTTCAAATGAATAAAAATCTTGAACAGGTTGTGCTTAAAGAGCCGGTAGAAGAGAAAATTTATGCCGCAGCGCGCACTAATGGTATGCTCACTATGCGTGAAGATGCTGTCGTGAAGGCACTAATGGGCGATATTCCTTTTGAAGAAATTAATACTCTTGGCGGAGAACTTTTCCCTGAATAGGGAAAAGATTGACGAAAATTATAGTATACTTACTTTATGGCTTACCGCATTTATCTTGTTGATGATGATCGATTTCTTCTTGATTTGTACTCAGTTAAATTTAAAAGCGCAGGGCATGAGGTAAGCACGTTTAATAGTGGAGAGGATCTTATTACAATTCTCCGGAAGGCGGACACCATTGTTCCTGATGCGATTCTTCTTGATCTTGTTATGCCAGGAATTGGTGGTTTCGGTGCTCTTGAAACGATACAGAAAGAAAATCTTGCTAAAGGAGCAAGGGTTATTATTCTTTCAAACCAAGGAAAAGATTCTGACATTGAGAAGGCAAAACAGCTTTCTGCATCTGGCTATATTATTAAAGCGTCTGCCATTCCTTCTGAAGTTCTCACTGAAACGGTGAATATTATAAAAGCGTATACTGTCGTTCCAGAAAGCGAAATGCTTCATGCAGATAATCTTCATAATAATATATGATTACTGACAGTCGTCTTGAAGAACTTCTTGATATCGTTATTGCGGAGGGTGGCTCAGACCTCCATATTTATGCTGGAGGGCCACCCATGTTGCGCGTTTCAGGTGCCTTAGTTCCTATTACGAAATACTCTTCGTTTACTAACGAAGAAACTGAAGCAATGTTGAAAAGCGTTGTACCTGCTGAGCGCTGGGATTCATTTCGAGAAAATCAAACTATTGATGTCTCGTATGCACACAAAAAGAAAGATGCTCGTTTTCGTGTCAATGGATATTTTGTGCAAGGAACAGTTGCGCTTGCGTTACGGCTGGTGCCCCGTGCTGTGCAAACCTTCTCAGAATTAAATCTACCTCCTATATTGGAAGTTTTCACACAACGTAAACAGGGTTTTTTCCTTGCAGTAGGACCAGTTGGCCAAGGTAAATCAACCACACTTGCTGCTATGCTTGATCACATTAACAGTGTGCGAACGGAACACATTCTCACTATCGAGGATCCAGTCGAATATGTTTTTACACCAAAAAAGTCCTTAATTCATCAACGGGAGATTCATATTGATGCCCCCGACTTTCATACCGCATTGCAAAGCGCATTTCGTGAAGATGTGGATGTTATTATGGTTGGCGAAATGCGCGATTATGAGACAGTTTCTTCGGCAGTAACGGCTGCCGAGACCGGGCATCTTATTTTTTCCACATTACACACCAATAATGCCGCACAAACTATTGATCGCATCATTGATATGTTCCCCGCCGAACAACAAAATCAAGTTCGAGTGCAGTTAGCAGGATCACTTGCAGGCATTTTCTCGCAGCGGCTTGTCCCGCGAATCTCAGGAGGACTTATCCCAGCATATGAGCTTCTTATCAATAATAATGCGGTGAGCACGCTTATTCGTGACGCATTAACTCATGAAATTGACAATGTCATTCAGACTTCATCGCAAGAAGGTATGATTGATATGGACCGTTCACTTGCTGAATTGGTGAAGCGGGGAGAGGTAACGGTTGAACATGCGTATGAGCACGCAATGAATGCAAAAACTTTTGAGCGGTACCTATAATAATTAGTTATTCTATGCTTTTTACTTACCATGCAATTGACCAAGATGGGCACGAGCGAGATGGAACCGTCGAGGCTCTATCGAAAGAAGTTGCTGTCGCTTCGCTTCAGAGAAGAAATCTTATTGTTTCGTTAATTGAATCCACTGAAAAGCATTCAATCCTAGATATCAACATACCGTTTTTCAACAAAGTATCCAACAAAAGTGTCGTTATCCTTTCGCGCCAGATAGCAACCTTGTTTGAAGCGCAGGTATCTGCACTTCGCATCTTCCGTCTCCTTGCTTCTGAAACAGATAATAAACAGCTCGCCACGGTTCTTTCTTCGGTAGGGGATGATCTCCAGAGCGGGAGCCCTATTAGCAAAGCGCTCTCGCGTCACCCAAAGGTCTTCTCAGTATTCTATGTAAATATGGTTCGTGCAGGAGAAGAGTCAGGGAAATTGTCTGAGACTTTTATGTATCTCGCTGATTATCTTGATCGTTCCTACGATGTGGTGAGCAAGGCAGAAAATGCGCTTATTTATCCGATTTTCGTTATTGCGGTCTTCTTCGGTGTGATGGCGCTGATGCTGACACTTGTTATTCCGAAAATTAGCGCTGTTTTGGTTGATTCTGGTCAGGAAGTACCAATCTATACCAGTATTGTCATTGGTATTTCTAATTTCCTTGTTCATTATGGGATTTTCTTGCTTATTGCTCTTATCGCAGGAGGTTTTTATATGTGGCAACTCGGGAAAACCGAACATGGTAAGTTGGTGTTAGACAGCTTAAAACTCGGAGTTCCATATGTTGGAGATCTGTATCAGAAGTTATTTCTTTCGCGTATTTCGGACAATTTCTCCACGATGCTTCTCTCGGGTGTTTCAGTTATTGAAGCTATAGAGATTACGGGCTCAGTTGTCGGCAATGCTGCGTATGCAACTGTGCTTAAAGAAGTGGGGAATGACGTAAAGGGTGGTTCTTCTATATCCGACGCGCTTGGTAAACACCCAGAAATTCCTGGTATTATGGTCGCGATGACGAAGGTTGGCGAAGAGACCGGAGAACTCGGGAAAATCCTTACGACGCTTGCCAAGTTCTATAATCGCGAAGTGACTAATGCGGTCGACACTCTGGTCGGTCTTATCGAGCCAATTATGATTGTTTCGCTTGGTCTCGGCGTCGGTACTCTCCTCGCGGCAGTCCTACTTCCAATCTACAACCTCGCGGGCGCGATGTAGTGAAAAATGTGGAAGCCTCGCTTCCACAGGAACAGAGTTTATCCACACCTCTGTTCCTAGAGGGGCTTGTATGGCGTACAATTCAATTATTAATTAAATAATATATATGATGTACAAGAATCGTTCACAAGGTTTCACTCTTATCGAATTACTCGTCGTGATCGCTATCATCGGTGTTCTCTCGGCAGTCGTACTCGCCTCGCTTAATACTGCTCGCAGTAAAGGGAATGATGCGGCTGTTAAAGCGAATCTTTCTGGAGCACGTGCTGAAGCGGAAATGTATTATGATACTAACTCGGATTACACGGATGTTTGTCTTTCTTCCGAAACAAATAACATCCTTGATAACGCCACAGCTGCTAAAAATGCACTAGGTACTTCCGTCTCTGTTACTAGGGATGCAATTGGTTCGGCAACCGTTGTTGCTTGTAATGACACTGCTACTGGGTGGGCAATTCAATCTCCTCTTAAGGGCAGTGACAATACCAACTACTTCTTCTGTGTAGATAGTACCGGCAGGGCAGTTCCAACAGTAGCTTCAGTGATTACTACAGTTGGTGATGTTCTTTGTCAATAGTAATTGATTAAAAGTTAATGACAAAACAGCGCGGATTCACCCTCATCGAATTACTCGTCGTGATCGCTATTATTGGTGTTCTCTCTGCGGTCGTACTCGCGTCACTCAATACTGCTCGCAGTAAGGGGAATGATGCGGCTATTAAGGCGAACTTAGCTACCATTCAAGTCCAAGCAGAGATGTATTACGACACCCATACCAACTCCTATCTTGGTGTTTGTGGTGATCCGGTTGTTGCAGCAGCGATTAACAGTGCTAGGGCAGCTAATGGTGGCGTTTCTTCTTGCCAGTCTCCTGCTCCAGGAGTGGCGTATGCTGTCTCAGCGGGATTGTCTTCTAATACATCTCGCTACTGGTGTATTGATTCAACTGGAAATAATACGAATAGTACGACCGCTTTGGCTACTGGAGTTACCGTTTGTCCCGCTTCAAACTAATCTTATATATGAAACATAATTCTTCTCGCGGTTTCACTCTTATCGAATTACTCGTCGTGATCGCTATCATCGGTGTTCTCTCGGCAGTCGTACTCGCCTCGCTTAACACTGCTCGCAGTAAGGGGAATGATGCGGCTGTTCAGGCCGACTTGGCCAGTATTCGAACACAGGCACAACTCTACTTCGATGCGAATGCTAATTATGGCGTTAATCTAGATTTTGAGAGTAATTGTGACGCAGAGGATAATCTCTTCAGTGATCCGACTATTGCAAATCAAATAGCGGGAGCTGATAAAGCAAATGGTACGGTAGCCGGCGTAACTTGTAATGTTGCTGCAGAGGGTACTGCATATGCAGTATCAGCAGAACTCGTTGCGACACCAGGCACCTACTACTGTGTTGATAACGCTGGTGCAGGAATGACGACAACCGTGGCGCTTGGAACTGATACGAGTTGTCAATAAAAGCATAAACTTATAGCAGATAGCAGAAGCCCACGGCAGAGCCGTGGGCTTCTGCTATGATAGAAGTATGGTCTTTCTCGTGGCTGCTTTGTTTTTTGCACTCGGTGCAATTATTGCGAGTTTTATCGGCGTGCTTGTTGTGCGCCTTCATACCGGCCAAGGATTTGTCTCGGGCCGTTCTCGTTGTGATGCGTGTAATGCACCACTCGGGTTCTCGGCACTCGTGCCGATTTTCTCCTATTTTGTTGGGAGGGGAGGAGCGCGTTGTTGTGGGGCGTCTCTATCTCTTTATGCTCCGCTCACAGAATTGCTTCTTGGATTTCTTTTTGTCTTAAGTTATTTTACGCTCGGCTTTACCTTTCCTCTTGCACTTTTCCTAGTATCTCTCTCCCTGCTTCTTGCTCTTGTCCTCTACGATTTCGCACATCAGATATTGCCTCCAATACTTCTTATTATTTTTATTGTGACAAGTATTCTTACGGATTTCTTCACCGTATCGTCTTTCAGCACATTTACGGACACATTCCTCATCGCTCTTCTTATTGCACTCTCGCTCGCGCTTATCCATTTTCTGTCAGGCGGGCGTGCTATGGGTCTTGCGGACGCACCACTATCTTTCGGTTTGGCGCTGCTCGTTGGCTCTGCTGCGCTTCCTGGGTTCATCTTTTCGTTCTGGATTGGCGCAGTTGTTGGTATAGTCATATTGTTTAAGAGGCCTCGTGGATCTAGAATAGGAGTTGAGGTGCCGTTCGCGCCCTTTCTTGCAGCCGGCTTTATCCTCGCCTACTTTACTCAATGGAATCCATTCATCTTCGTCGCAGTCTTGCTCTGAGCTTGTCGAAGGGCTTCTCTTTAATAGAGCTCTTAG
>JBBABN010000016.1:0-12456 GCA_041657665.1 Minisyncoccota bacterium | reverse complement strand
ATGATCCACACCGGCATTGATGTTGCCCGGCTTAACTTCTCACACGGTTCTCACGACGAGCATGCGCAATATATCAAGACTATCCATGCAATATCTAAAAAACTTAAGAAGCCCGTTGCTATTCTGCAGGATTTATCAGGACCGAAGGTTCGTATCGGCAGTTTTGGTGAAGACAGTATTACTCTGGTTCCGGGAGCATCATTTATACTTTCGACGGTACCCTGTAAGGGTACGGTGGAGCGCGTATTTATAAACTATCCGCACCTCCATACCGAAGTGAAAAAGGGTGACAGTATTCTTCTCGATGATGGTCGCCGGAAATTGAAAGTGACCGCTGTGCACGGTAAGGAAGTGCTGACCACTGTGGTAGTGGGCGGAACAATTCGTGGACAACGAGGTGTTAATGTCCCAGGAGCATTTCGCAAAGTCAGTCCTATCACAGCGAAAGACCGCGCCGATCTCGCGTTCGGATTAGCACACAACATCGACTTTGTGGCACTCTCTTTTGTACGTTCTGCGAGTGACATACAAAAACTTCGCGCGCTTATTACAAAACACGCGCCGAAGTGTGTGCCCGCCATAATTGCAAAAATAGAAACGGTCGAAGCCGTCGAACATATCGATGAAATCATCGCTGCCGCCGACGGCGTTATGGTCGCACGCGGCGATCTCGCTATCGAAGTGTCCCCCGAGAATGTGCCCTTCATTCAAAAACAAATCATCCGTAAAAGTATCGCTGCCGGCAAGCCAGTCATCACTGCCACCCAGATGCTCGAGTCGATGATTCAGAGTCCGGTACCAACCCGTGCTGAAGTTGGCGATGTTGCAAACGCTATTCTCGACGGAACTGATGCGGTTATGCTCTCACAAGAAACCGCTATGGGAGAATATCCCGTCGAAGCAGTTGCGATGATGGCACGCATCGCCTCTAAAACAGAGAACCACGAAACCTATCGCGACCTTTTCCAAAGTGTCCACATAAGCGGCAAGACCGAGATAGTAGACGCCATCGGTCGTTCCGTCGTCGACACTGCTCAAGCGACCAATGCAAAAGCGATTGTCGCGCTCTCTGAGAGTGGTTTTACAGCGCAGATGATTTCGCGTCGTCGACCAACACGTCCGATTATCGTCTTTACTCTGCACGAAGAGATTATGCGCAAGTTGACACTTTCATTCGCTTGTCATCCGTTCGTAGTAAGTTCATTCGATAATTTGCTCGACGTGGTTGCCGAATCGAAGCGCACAATGCTGCGCCAAAAACTCGCACTGAAAGGCGACTGTGTCGTCATCGCCGCCAGCATTCCCTTCGACAGAGCTGGCGGCACCAATATGTTGTTAGTTCAAACGCTCTAAGAATACTGTTTCAATCCTTTGTACCTTATTGTGCCGATTTGATGCAGTAGTCTGTCTGAAGTTTCGTTTGTTCTGTTAAGATTTCTGGCGTTTTATCTTGCCCGAGGAGATGATTGAGAGTATCCGCACTAATGAACGATTGAGGAACACTGCATTGAATTCCTCCTGGACCATCCAGAGGCGCAACACCATCTTGGTCGACCACTTTTGCAGTGTAATGACAAATGCCACTTTCGGCACCCAAGACAGTCACGACATAGACATTTGAATCCTGGAAAGGCATCTTCGACTCACTTGGATTACAGCGTAAGAAATCCTCAGAAAAGCTCGGTACCGTGCTTCTGTTCGCGAAGAAGATAGAGCTCCCTGCTACGATAATCGCAAGAATAAGGATAACTATTTTTATATTTTTATTCATATAGATTATACTATACGACATAGTATGAAGAGAAAGAAATGGCAAAAGTATCAGAAATATATAGTCATAGGCATTGGGATTATTGGTGTTGGTGTGTGCTCTCTGCTCTATACAGAGAGTGCCGTACAGACCGCGTCAGTCGCATCTGTAGAAAAGAAAAGTACTATATATCCCAGACAATATTCAGACACCCACATAACCGAGAATGCGAAAGTCACTGATCCACGTCTAAACAATCTCGCAAAAATCAATAAAGAAAGTCTCCTCGCGAGCGCCGCGAGTTCTCCTGTCATGCCGAATACCTTAGTACGCGAAATAACTCAATCAGAGAAAGGCACGTGGCTCTGGACGCCGACCTTAGGAATAACGCCAGCATATCGAGACTCGATTATCGCCGGAGCAAAGCGAGACGGCATCCGTAATTTCTATCTCTCCATCGATTCGTATCTGGATATTTATGTGATGCCGGACGGCAGAGAGAAGGAGGCGAAGAAGAAGACCTTCGATGATACCCTCGAGAGCTTCATCACAGCAGCTCATAAAAATAATATGACCGTAGACGCTGAAGCGGGTTGGCGGAACTGGGCAGAGCCGGGAAATGAATATAAATCAGCGACAATCATAAACTATGTACTAGAATTTAACGCCACGCATACCGAGAAATTCCGCGGACTCCAGTATGACGTTGAACCGTATCTACTCGACTCGTATGCCACCGATCCAAAAACAGTTTTACACAACTTCCTTGACCTTATAAATAGAACGGTCACTCAACTGAAGAGTAGTGACCTCGCCTTTTCAGTCGTTATCCCTGACTTCTATGACGGCGAGAGCGGCGAGTCGCCACGACTCTTCTATGCATGGAATTATTCCTATACACTCACACACCTATTAAACATTCTTGAACACCGCCCAGGAAGCACAATACTCATTATGGCGTACCGCAACTTCAGTAAAGGGCCCGACGGTTCTATCGCTATCTCTCAGAACGAGATACGGAAAGCGAACAACTACCACACGAAGGTCATCGTAGCACAAGAGACAGGAGAAATTTTACCGCCCTATATCACCTTTCATAACACCTCACTCGCTTCTCTTAATCTACAGATTGAAAATATTCAGGACGCATTCGTCGAGAATAAAAGTTATAACGGCATCGCCATCCACTACATCAACGCCTTAATGCAGCTTGAGTGAGATTATTTATACAGTTCAAGAAGTGCGGTAATGCCCGCCAGATTTTTTTCCCATTCGACAGTCTTGTGCGTTTCTAGCTCCACGGTGATTGCCGGAATGCCGATTGATGCAAGCCACCCTTCAGCATCGCCAGTAACCTTGTAGGCAGTGAAAGAATCAACCGCCGGATATCCGGACGCATGCGCATACGTATTCATAATTTCAAGTGTCTTCGGGAGAATACCGTTTTCACATTCTGACGCATAGACCGCATTCGATTGGCTGTGCCAGAACACCACCGCAACTGGATTATTTTCTAAAACAAAATCTCGAATAGCACGAGCTTCTGGTTCAGAGAACGGCGCCGAACCGGCGTCGACGACCGTTCCGCGCCACATACTTTCCGGTTGCCACTTGCAGTCGAAGTTACGATTCAGGTCAATACCATCCGCATTTAGGCGTCCCAGCTCTTCAGAGACACCTGTCGGCACATCTGTAGCTGTGAAGCGCCCTTCTTTACCGATTATTTTGTATACTCCGTCAGGATTCGCACTCGGTATGATAGAGATAGACACCGTTTTCGGAATAATCTCGGGATTTGCGCTGAGATAATCCATAAACTCATACGCCAAGAGTACGCTGTTCCACTCATATCCGCCGTGTATACCACCGACAAATGCCAGATGCGTCGCTCCGTCTCCATACGTGTAGACATCTATCGCCTGCCCTTCGACCGACGAACCAATGATTGCATGCTGTGGCGAGGTCGTCGCGACTTCGACTAATGCGATGGGGGCGATTTTTTTAGCAGGATGCAGGGTATACCACACAGCCGCGCCGATACAGAGCACCGCGAAAATGCCAGCTGCAATAATAATTCGCCTCAAAGGAAACGGTCTCATATTCTAGAATCACGCCGACTACTCGGCGTAGTATGATAAGATCGCTTTAATACCCGCTTGATTTTTAGTCCATTCGGTATCGATGTGATTCGTGAGAAGTACGCTAATCGCAGGAATTTCTTTCTTCGCGAGCCAATTCACTATATCGCCCGTCGTCTCATAAAAATCGAAATCGCCGTTCGCCGAATAGCCCGAGGCCTTCGCGTAGAGATCTGTTAGAATAATTGTCTCTGGTAAGACGCCATTATGGCAACTCGACGCATAGACACCACCAGCAGCGCTATACCACACCACGACCGCTTTTGGATTTTTGGTTTCGATATAATTCTTAATCGCCTGACTCTCTGGTTCAGAGAATGCGGCACTTCCTCCGCTGACGGTCTTGTTCTGCCACTTCGCACTCGCCTGCCAGTCACAGTCGAAGTTACGGTTGAGGTCTACCGTGTTCGCATTAAAACGACCGGCCACTTGTGTTGCTTGTGACGGCGAAACATTCTTCTGAGAGAAGCTGGCAGTAGAAGTGCCGACTACTGCAAAGAGTCCGTCTGGATTCAAAACGGGAATAACCGTTACCGTTACGTTCTTTGGAATGCTGTCCGGATTGGTCTTCAGATAATCCATCGCTTGATATGCGACGAGTGCCGTATTCCACGAGTATCCGCCGTGAATATCGCCGATAAAGAGAATCTCAGTAGCGCCCGTACCATACTGATACGCGACAATATCGCGGCCTTCGACCGACTTCCCGATAACTGATTCTCCCTTAGGGAGTTCTCCTACTGGCGTCGTGCTGGCTTGGTCACTGATTCCCGACGGGATTATGTCGGTTGATGGAGCTTGTGTGATATGGATAGGATTCTTACTGAAATAAACATACGCGCCGAAACCAAGGCCAATAACGACAACAGCAATAAGGACTATAATCAAGGTGTTTTTCATATAGATATTCTAACACGCGCGCACTGCGTACACCCTAATCAAAAAGATTTATAAGATAGGTGTCAATATCTCTCTGGTCCATCGTATAGAAATTCGTCGTATTTTTATGGAGGTAGGTGGCGAGCTTCACACCGACAAAGCGCCAGTGCCACGGCTCATAGGTATAGTAGCTATTCCCTTTCGGATACGAGAGCACGAAGCCGAAGCGGTAGGCGTTCGCAAGAAGCCAGGGATACGCCTTCGTTGTGTCGAAGCCGGCAGTCTGTCCGCCGAGTCCGGTCGTAATAAGGTCGACAGTCGTCCCGAGCTGATGTTCTGAATAGCCCTGATCTGCAGAAAAAGAGTTGGCGGTACCAGCACCATAGACAACCGTGTACGCGGACTTCAACGACTGTTGGTCTGCGAATGAGCGATATGCGGACTTCGAATAGAGTGCGATGCCATTCGACTTCGCTGCGTCAATAAGATTTTTTAGAAAAGGCCATGCCTCAGTAGTAAATTGTTGTGAGTCTTTGGTGCTGTAGACATAATCATCCGGTATTGTCGTCAAGTGCGCGGGCACATAATTTTCGTTCATAAAATATACCTTGGAATATTTCTTCAGCAGTTCGGGGTCTATTTGTGCGAGCTTCTGGATAGAACCGACTGTTTGTTCTACGCCGCCCACCTTAGTGTTCACTGCATCAATATTTTGTTGTGCACTAGAAAGCGTATTTGAGAGTCCGGAGGTTTGCGTACGCAAATCCATAATGTTTTGAGAGATTTGGTTGGTGTTCTGCGCGAGCATCGCGGTCGTCGACGCGAGCTCGGTCGAGAGTGCATTCGTCTGTTCGGTGAGTGTAGCAATGCGCGCAAAACCATAAGCAAGGAGCCCGCCTAGTACGACAAGAACGATGCTCGCAGGGAGTATGCTCGGCCAAAGATTTTTAAGAGTTCGTTCTTCCACAAAAGAAAGTATACCATTCTCCTCATGACAAAATGCGAAACGAAAACAGCTCGCCGCACATGCGGCGAGCTGTTTTCGTTTAACTTTTTAGATCGCTCCCTGTTCAGGAGTGGTCGGCATTGCGCTTCCCTGTTCTTCGGGCATCGGAGTCGGTGCTGACATCGGAGCTGGTGCCGGAGTCGGCATTGTGCTCCCTTCTTCTACAGGCATCGGAGTCGGTGCTGGAGTCTGGTTGTCGTCCATAATTTTGAAAATTATCGAGTGATTAGGCTGGCAATGTTCGACCTATACCCCTATTCTATCATCGCCCTATACCAGAATCAATTCCCAGAATCCCCAAAGGGCTAAAAATTCCAATTATTGTCACTTTTTCAACTTTTCGGATGTTTTTCCTATCCAGACGGTCGCGATCACCGCAACAATAGTGACTACCGTAGCGTACAGAACCATAGCGACAATACTGCTCGATTCGCCAAAAAGCACTTTAAAAATCTCTTGAATAGCACTGTTCCAAGCGAGCGCAGCGACAAAACCAAAAGCACCGGTAATTAATACTGACAATTTTTCTACAATTTCTTTTTTCATAATGACTTCGTGTCAGTATTATCTTCTTTAGGGATTCCCCACTGCCAACGAGGCTTCTCACCCTTCCAATAGCAGATGATAATAAGCGCTGCGACCGCAATGATGATCTGCGCGAAGAACCAGAGAAGTTGCGTCTCTGTCGGATCTCCACCCTTGGCGGATTCTGCCATCGTAACGCCATCAGAGATTACGAGGAGCATGAAAAATGCTACGACCGCCCAGCCCTGCCAACGCACCGGCACCCAGCCCCAGCCGTAGAGCTTACGTTTAAACCAATACCCCTGCGGATTATCTCTCAAATAGACGATATATTTTTTGATGATGTTCATAGTATAAGTATATCAAATGGTGTTGTTTATATCGGGAGATGATGGTTTCAGATAGTATTCGAGCGTATATATCCAATCTTCTTCGCCAGCCGGCGCCTGCTTCTTCTGTTCGAGGAGCCAGCGCAGGTAGCTCGCATCGGTCTTCGCAACATCCTCTATCTTCTGCCCCTTATATTTACCAAAGCGAAGGGTGGTGAAGAGAAGCGGCTTCGCCGATATGGCGAGCATAGCTTCGAGAGCAGCTTCTTCAGTCCCGTGTCGCTCGAGCATCTTCTTCGCGAGACGTTCGTAGAGTGCTTCGAGGACGAGCACATCGCCGAGCGCGTCGTGCGCCTCGGCTTCAACATCGAGGTCGAGCAAGTAGCGCAGATACTGGAGTCGATAATTCGGCACTTCGTCGTTCGGATCGAGTGCATACGCGAGTTTATAGGTGCAGATGACATTCTTCGGCACGACACTCTCACGCGCGAGCATCGCGAGATCGAAGGCAGCGTTATGCGCAACAACAATGACCTCACTGCTCTCGAAAAGATCTTTCAGCGATGAGTATTCGGGCGAATCCTCAAACATCGGCTTCCCTGCCACCATCTTTTCGGTGATGTGATGAATCGCCATCGACTCTATCGAGATCGGCACCGGCGGCTTATAGAGCGCATTCACCAAGGGCTCGTCGACATATCGCTCCTTCATCGCCAGCTGACAGAGCCGATCATTATCACTATTCCCCGTCGTCTCGGTATCAAAAAAGATGATTCTCATAGAGCCAGTTTACCACTCATGATGGTCTCGTCACGAATGACTCAACCCGTTGAGCCATTCGCCAGAGGGAAATACTGCCAGACACAATACCCAAAAAACATGTTAGATATGAAAATAAAAAACACCCCCGAACCAATAAAGAAAAAAGGTTCGGGGGGCGGGGAGCTGACGCGCGGGAGCGTCAGTGGGAAAGGAGGTTAACCAGTGAAGAAGAGTAAGGTACAGGTCGGTTCTATAGCGAGCCGATACGCTATGTAGAAAATCGCTGGCGGCGAATGTCTACATTTGTAGTGTATTCCCCACTGTTTGTGTGTCAAGCACTAAAATAGAGAGTTGTGGAAAAATTTATATATTCAAGAAGGTAATGGTGAGCTGAAGCACCGTCGCGAAAGAAACCCAAAGAAGATACGGAATGTTGACGTAGACTACCCAGCGCATATGTCGCCAGACAGCGACCATCGCCCAGATGAGCGTCGCGAGGCAGAGGAGGATATCAATCGAGGCGAGGATATTATTCTGGAGCCCGAACTGGAAGTAGGTAAAAGAAAAATTGAAGATAAGATTCAGGATAAACGGCAGCGCAACAATCATCGGCACATTCTTTTTAATAAATGCACGGTAAAACACTTTGCCGAATGAGAGCGCGATAAGCACATAGAGAATCGTCCACACGGGACCGAAGACCCCTGCTGGCGGTGCCCAACTCGGCTTTAATAAGGTCTGGTAGACAGTGTAGGTGTTCATATTTATTTCTCTAGATAGATGCCAGAGCCGACAATGTATTCCTTCGAACCAAATACGACTTTCTTAAAGTAGCTGAGCTTCTGTTGTGTTTCTTTGGTCTCTGGACGAAGATAGACGTAACTGTTCCAGCCGTAGGCACGTGTCTTCAATATATCAACCATCGTTTTAACATACGCTTCTCCGTTCGGATCAGTAACGGCGATACGATTCGTTCCTTCGACATCCTTCTGGAGTGGTAGAACCAGCGTGTTCCCCGCCATATCATAGACGAAAATATACCGGTCGCCCTTTATCCATTCTCCATTCATATCGCTGAGTTGTGCGAATGCTTGATCGCCCTCGCTCGCGACTAATGTAGCAGCACTATCGACAAACGGGATGAGTTCTGCGACAGCAGATGTTCCGTTCAATCGAGCTATGGAAAAATAACCGCCCACTAGAACGACAAGTGCGAGCCCTGCGATAACAATATTTTTGGTCATAATGATATTTATTTTTCTGTAATAATAGTATTCGCGTCCTTTAACGCATCGTAGAACTTCGCCACGCTCACTTGCATATACGGAACGAGCCAGAGGAAGCCGATGCCGAGCGTCAGAATCGAGAGAAGCCCCCATCCGATGAATCTCAATTCTAGACAGAAGAACTTCCACTTATAGCCCAGCATCATCTTCTTACTCTTCTTAAGAGCGTCTCGCGCGCTTATCGTCTTATCATCGGTGAGGATGAAAAAGGTCAGCGAATAAGAGAGCGCGGCAATAATACCGGGAATAATAAGGAGAAGCGCCCAGAGGAGTATGAACACGACCATAAGGACATAGGCGAGGAGTGCCTTCCCGAATCGCTTAAAACCTTCGAACAATTGTTCCATTCGTGCTTCTTTATTCCTCGAGATAGAGAGGGAGAAAATCGCTAACCCTAACGCAAACGGTCCAGAGACCAATATTGATGCTAGAGACCCCAACCCGCGAGCACTCGCCAAAGCGATATGAATAAGAAGATATACGGCGAATGTCCCGACGGCTAATCTCCACTTACCAGCGAGCGCCTCACGCGCCTGCCTCATCAAAACAGCATTATCAATGGATATGGTATTCATGTTCTTATTATATGTCACAATTCAACCTCTGTAATCAATCTTTCTAACAATGTGATCGGCATCCCCATCACACTATCAATAGATCCTTCAATCTTTTTTATAAACGGCTGAAACAGTGGTGATTCAACGACAAATCCTCCTGCTCTAGAAAACAAATCTTCCGTTTTAATAAAATCGTCTATGACAGCTAGGGGTATGGGATTGAAATAAATTTTTGCAATATCGACTCCATCTGCCTGTTTACCATTTCCCGTATTCGTCACCACCAGTGCTGATACTGTTTCTGCCGGATACTCGTCGCTATATTTTTGTAAAAATGCTCGTACTTCAGCTTCTGACTGAGGTTTTTCATGCAATGAACCGTGACAGACCACAACCTGATCTGCGGTAATTAAAAGTGTCGGCTCCGTTATATTGGGAATCAAAGCGTCCGCCTTTGCTCTCGCTATCATCAAGGGCAACTGATAAAGATCATCCGACCTAATTCCCTTTTCATCTATGTCGGGACTCATCACTTCAAACTGATACCCGTTATCCTGTAGGACTTTCTTACGCGGTTTTGATGATGAGCCCAGTATTATTTTCATAGAGAAAGTATACAAAATTGCCAAAACAAGGGTAGCTCTTGCTCCGAATAATGCAGTTCGCTACGAGAGATTATCTCCAGGGTACGGAGTGCGTCGATCATGAACGACTACATCGAAAATATTTCCATCTTTATCCTCGGTGATATTGCCGACTGCATTACTCAGTTTTTCATATCGTAATCCAAGAGCTTCGCGAGTTTCACTATCGAAAGCCCCGCCTAAAACTTTCATCCGCCTGAACATAAGAGAGAGAGCGTCGAGAGCTGGCTGACGGACAGAACTACACCGCTCTTCTCTCGAGTCGAACTGCGTAATGGCGCGCAACGCTTCTAGATCATATGTCTGTTCGAAGCTGTCCAACATCGCTTCACACTCTTCTAATGCGACTTTCTCCGCGTCCGTTTCTGAAGAATCTAGCGGAATCTCTACTACAGGATTGTTAGCCATCCACAACTCGTAACGCTCCCACTTTTCTCTTTCTTTCTCTTCAGCCGTTTGAGGTATCTCTTCGGGTTTTGAAGTTGGTGGTTTTTCAGACATAGGATTAAGTATACCTTAAGGTATCTATTTGAATAAACCTGCTTAATATCGTATTGTCTATCTATTGCGGGTTCGTCTAATGGTAGGACACATCCCTCTGGAGGATGGTATTGGGGTTCGAGTCCCTGACCCGCAGCTCGTAAAGCACGAAAAATCGCCCGCCACAACTTCGCAGTTGGCGGGCGATTTTTCGTGTGCGTCTTTAATTAAAGACTCTGAACTTCCTGTACAGAAGAAGCGGCTGCCTGGTCGAGCGCTGCTGTAGTGTCTGGAATCTGGTTTAAATCATTTGAGATGTCCGTAGTGGTATTGCCGTTAGAAATCGGCGGCAATGATTCTTGTCCAGCGACCGTTGATTCAACATTCGGTGCCAACGCCTGTTTCGTCGAGAAGTACCAGAACAGAGCCAAAATGATAATGACCAAAATACCTGCGATATACCATGTCTTGTTCATTGAATGATCGTTAGAATTATAATGCGTGTTTACTGATTTATCTCAACTTAGTCATCGACTCCAGGGATTGCACTCAGCGACTGAAGAGCGCTCTGTACCGCTGTGCGAGTATTTTTCATAGCACCATCGCGCAGTGCAAAGAGATCGTTAAAAAGTGTTGAGTGAAGATTCTGGAATGACTCTCTCAGATTCTTAATAATTACTTCTTGATCAGCTTGGGTTGTCGTTTCTTCTGAATCGGCAACTGTCGGTGTATAGGTTTTTGCTACTTGTGTTGTCACCTCGGCACGAGCATCAGAGATAGCAGTTTTCGCTGTCTGGATTGCTGCTGTAACAGCCGTAACATCCTTCCCTGTCCCAGCGGCGATATCCGCTCGGGTCTGAATCTTCTGCACGATAGCCTCATAGCGATCGAGTAGATTCATAAAGTGGTCAGTCCATGTCGCATTCAGATTGTCGAATTGTCCAGAAAGCTTCTGTGCCCGTACTTGTCTTACCTTATCTTTAATTTCTGCTACGCGCTGTGTCACTCTCTCGCGCTGTGTTGCCATAGTGGTCTGTGTTTCCTGACGAAGCGTTTGTACACGTTCGCGCACTGCCTCTGCGGTTTGTCCTTGAGCCATTGATGTAACGAGGCCAGCTTGTGCCTTATTTTCGTTTCTGTTGGTATTCATTTCTCGTTCCTGTGCTACCGCCACAGTCGCTGAGAGGAGGAGCCCTGCTGCACAACTAATAATTCCTACTGTTCGAAATGTACTCATACTGATATGTCATATATTAATTTAATAACCATCCCTATGCACTCAGAAATAAGTATACCACCGCACCAAAATGCAAAAACACGCTAGAATAAACACATGATTCGTAGCGTCGCTCATCCTCAGAATCGCGCGTGGCACAGCACCCACCTACGACGTCATCGGCGCGCGTGGTTTATCATGGCGAGTGTCGTCATTATCACGGTTCTCCTCGCAATCTTTGGTGATTTTAGTTCGGTCTCATGGGTAACGCTCGGTAATGCCGTCTTTCATACTACTTACCGTCTGATTTTTGCTTATGGTATTGCGCTCGTGCTCGGTATTTCTATCGCTCTCCTTGTTGGGTGGAGTCCATTTTCTGATGTACTCTTTCCTTTCTTTGATGTGTTACAAAACATTCCTTCGTTCGCACTCATTCCTTTTTTCATTTTCTTTTTCGGTTTTACCGACCAGATGGTTATTCTTTTTGCTGTGAGTTCTATCATCTGGCCTATTCTCTTCGCTGTCCTCACCTCTATTAAAAGTGCCCATAAGGATTTGAGTGATGCAGCAACAATCTTCGGAGCACGAGGACTTCGACGCATTCCTTTCTATCTCGCTCCTCTTTCTTTTCCAGCAATGCTCACTGGCTCTATTGTCGGCATCGCTATCGGCTGGGAAGCGATTATCGGCGCCGAAATTATTGAGAATGCCTCTGGCTTTGGTGCTTTTATAAAGACTGCGAGCGTTTCTGGTATTAATCAAGCAACGATTGCTGGCATGTTGGTCATTGTTATTATTGTGTTCGTAATTAACCGTATGATCTGGGCACCACTCCTCGCCGAGAGCGCAAAACGTTATGCCGAATAATACTCAAAAAATGGCAC
>JBBABN010000015.1:3736-14971 GCA_041657665.1 Minisyncoccota bacterium | reverse complement strand
CGTCGCTCTATCTCCCCGGCGCCACGCTTAATCCCGACTGCGCTCCCACCGACTCGATACTTACCTGTGGCATCAGCACCACTGTCGCTTCAAGCACGGCAAACAGCATTCCGTATTATGCTGCGAATGGTTCTGTTCTCTCCGCCACTTCTACTATGACCATTCTTAGTAATGGAAATATCGGCATCGGGACGACGAGTCCGGGGTATAAATTGGATGTTAATGGAGATGTGAATATATCTGGGAATCTTTCAGGAACTCTTTACGCTGACACGCTCGATTATAATTTTTATAATGTTGCTATGTGGGGTGATAGTTATACATACAATTTATCAACAATTCTCCCTACGACGCTTACAGATAAATCCGTATATGTATATGGTGTCAGTGGAGAGACCAGTACACAAATCGCTTCTCGAATGATAGCTGCCTCTAATACTCACGATTTTATAACTATTATTTGGGCCGGTAGAAACAATCATGATTCTGTAGCTACTGTTGAGGCAGACATTGCCAGTATGGTTGCAGCATTAGGTACCAATAGCAATTTTTTAATTTTATCTGTCCTTAATGGTGAGATTGTTGACGAATATCTGGGTGGGTCAAGCTACACCAATATTATCGCTATTAATGATTATCTTGCAACGACATATCCAAATAATTACTATGATATTCGTTCGTATTTAGTGTCACAATATGACCCTAATGTTCCGCAGGATGTTATTGATTTGGGACACGATATTGTTCCAAGTTCACTTCGTGGTAGTAGTACTATTCATCCTAACGCAGTAGGAAGCCAATTAGTTGCTAATCAAATTCAAACTTTTATAAATTCTCATTTTGTTCCCGTAATAAAAAAGCCATTGTCGTATATCGATATACCAACAATATTCTCAAACCCTCCTCCCTTTGGGCAAATCACTCTCTCAAGTGGCAGTAAAATTGTTATGAACACCATGCCATTACTTCAAGCTAGCACAACCCTTGATAACTATTTCTTTGGTGGTGCTGGGAATCTTACAACAACAGGCACACAAAACTCGGCTATGGGATATCAATCTCTCCGCGCCAACACCACCGGCTCAAATAACTCGGCTATGGGATATATGTCTCTCTACAACAACACCACCGGCTCAAGCAACTCGGCTGTGGGACATTATTCTTTCTACAACAACACCACTGGCTCAAATAACTCGGCTGTGGGGGGTCGCGCGCTCTTCGCTAACACCGGCTCAAGCAACTCGGCTATGGGATATATGTCTCTCTACAACAACACCACCGGCTCAAATAACTCGGCTATGGGAAATGTGTCTCTCTACAACAACACCACCGGCTCATATAACTCGGCTATGGGAGATACTTCTCTCCAATCCAACACCACTGGCGCAAGAAATTCGGCTGTGGGAATGTATTCTCTCCAATTCAACACCACTGGCGGAAATAACTCTGCTGTGGGAATGTATTCTCTTCGCTACAACACCACTGGCACATATAATTCGGCTACGGGATTTAATTCTCTCTACAACAACAAATCCGCCACCTCCACTGTCGCTCTCGGCGCATACGCCGCGCAGGGTTCCGCTTTCTACTCCAACCAATATGGCACCTATGTCGGGTATAAGAGCGGATACAATGTCCAGACAGGCTCAGATAATAATACTTTTCTCGGTTATCAATCAGGACTTGCCAACACCACCGGAGCGAATAACTTGCTCCTCGGCTATCAAGCCGGAGACAATATCACCACCGGTTCTAATAATATTGTGATTGGATATGATGTGAACGCCACTTCAACAGACAGTGTGAATTTCTTAAACATCGGGAATACGATTTATGGGAATACTGGAACAGGAATGGTGGGCATCGGGACAACGAGTCCTTATTCCTTATTGTCTATTTCTAATTCTGCGACAACTGCCGCCAACACACCATTATTTAGCATTGCTTCAACGACGAACGGTACTGCCACCACGACCGTGTTTAGTGTTGCAAGCACCGGCGATGTGACGATTAACGGTTCCTCGGGAAGCACCTGCACCATCGGCAACGGCACGAACGGCACTTCTTGCACCTCGGACGAACAGCTTAAGACCAACATCACAGTTATTCCAGACGCACTTCATAACATTGAACAAATTAAGGGCGTCACATTTAACTGGGCGGACCAAACCAAGAACCAGAACCAATTCATCGGTGTGATTGCGCAAGATGTGCAGAAAGTATTCCCTCAAGCCGTCGCCACGCTCTCAAATGGCTATCTCGCTGTTGATTATGGTGCGCTCGTCGCGCCCTTGATTGAAGCGGTGAAGGAGTTGGCGGGGAAGGTGAACTTGCTTGCGGCGACAGTCGCGGGATTTGCGCAGTCGTTCACATCAGAGAACATTACCGCCACACACGAACTTTGTGTTGAAGGCACCTGCATCACTGGCAGCCAATTGCAGCAACTCTTGCAAAATAGCGGACAGCAAGCGACTCCACCGACTGTTCATGATGAGCTTGTCGAACCCACTGCGGACGAAGCCGATAATTCAGATACCGCAACCTCAACCGATTCAGTCATCATTGATGATACTCAATCAACAACGACACCAGATACTGCAACCTCAACCGATACCATATGACCAAAATATTCCCTTTCATCCGCCGATACTTGCTCTGGATTCTCATTGTTGTGGGATTGACTCTTTTGGCGCTCGCGTTTGAAGGTGGCCGGTATACCGTATATCGCGCCAATCCTGAACTTTCGAAAATTGAACAAGCCAATGCCGTTCTCGAAAAAGTCGGCTCGCTCATCCAGCTTCCTTCAGGCGAAACACCAACTATGGCAACCATCGATGACGCCGAAAGTGCTAAACAAGCACAACCCTTTCTCTCCAACGCCTTAAACGGCGATATTCTCATTGTCTACCAGAACGCTGCTCAGGCGCTTCTTTATCGCCCATCTACTAACAAGCTCATCGCGGTCGGGCCAGTGAACAATTCTTCAGAAACACAACAGGCCTCCTTGCCCGCACCAGAACCCGTCGATGAAACCAAAGATGCAACCACAACGAAACCAAAGAGATAGTTCTTTTGTCAGAAAATATGGGTTTACGAAACCCTTATTTTTTCTGGTGTTCGTTATGTTGGGTTTCATAAGCCCGATATCGGTGCACGCTTCCACCACGAGCGGCACTATCGATACGACGCACAAATACGCTTTCAGCAATGTGGGCGGTTATGTGAACTTCGCTCCAGACAAAGGAGGTCTCACCATCACCGACTCTGCCATCACGGGCTATGCGTGGAGCGCTAATACGGGCTGGATTAACTTCGATACTACGCAAAGCGGCGTCACGAATGACGGCGAAGGCACTCTTGGCGGCTTCGCTTGGGACTCGAATGCTGGCTGGATTTCTTTCTCGGGCGTCACCATCGATTCTTCTGGACAATTCCACGGACAAGCCACAGGAGGTACGGTCAATGGTGTGAGCTACGGCATCAATTTCGAATGCACGAGTTGTGTTGTCTCTACCGATTGGCGACCAGCATCTTCTCGTCCTTCTGGTAGCGGAGGAGGTAGCAGTTCAACTCTTCCTCGTACGACACCAACTCAAACAGTCACGACGGTTACAACCGTATCGACAGCTCCAGAATTTCCTCAAGAGAAGGGCACAGTGAAGAAGGACTCGCCACAGCCGATAGAGCCGAGCATATCTAACGGAAACATCGAAGCCATACTCTCTTCAGCAGCAAATTATGTAGAGAATGCTGTTTCTTCATCTGTTACACAAGCGAAAAACATATTCTCTAATCTCATACATAGTATCTGGTACTTCGTTCTTTCTGTTGGACATTTCCTTCTCACTGTTTGGCATAATTTCCTTATGGGTATTCTTTCTCTCTGGCATATTGTCTCTACAGGTATTCTCGCTTTCTTCCATTTCTTTAAATTCTGAACCAACATGAACTACTTTATCCTAATCCTCGTCGCTCTCGCTGGAATCGCGTTCGGAATGTATCTCGCGCGACGAGGGAAGGGCGATTTAATTTCTGAACAGGTAGAACAAAAAGCGGAGAATAAGAAAAAGATTCTAGCGTTCGTACAAGAGCACGGAAAAATTCAGAATAATGATGTGGAGAAGTTGGCTGAAGTATCTAACGCTACTGCCGAACGGTATTTGAACGAGCTAGAGAAAGAAGGCAAACTAACCCAGCACGGCAACATCGGTCAAGGCGTTTTATACACCGTAAAATAGGCGTATTTTAGACGAATAACTCAACGGGTTGAGTTAATGACAATAGGAAGGGCGTTTCTTCGGGGTTCTGTTCTTGAATCTGCTTTCGCGCAAAATTCGTTTTGCGCCCTAGTTTGTGAGGGTATACAATAGAAGAATAAAGTCGATAGAGCATGAATGAAGACAAATACACTTTTGGACAATTTTTAGGTCGAACGTGGTGGTTTTTTCTGATTGCTTTTAGTCATGCGTTTAGAGGCGCTCAAAATTCGAGTTTTACTGGCTCAACGATCGGCGATATTTTTGTATCTATTGGAATTATTTTAGCCATTCTTTTCGCGTACTGGTTTATTCGATATGGTAGAAAACAATAAATAATTATGGGATTTTTTGCACCACGCAGGAGCGAAATTGAATCGGGGGTTGTTATTATTGGTGCAAAATTATACAAAAAACTAAATACTGAAGAAGCTAAATCTAAATGGTCAAATCCATCAAGAACATGGGTCAGTATTTTTAGTGTTTTTGCCCAGAAAGATTTAGAGACTATAAATAAGTACTGGCCGAATGTTATAAAATTTCAAGACAAAATAGAACTCTCTTTTAAAGAACTTGCCGCTTTTTATGTTTTCAGCACACTTCAATTCGGCGATAACATTTTCTTAAATTTTAATAAGCTTAGTCAAGAGGATTTTATTAGAGAGATAAGTGAAATTTTAGACCTAACAATCAATCATCAGAATCAGATTAAGAAATACATTCAAAATTACGGAAGAGAGGCTTTTAAAAAATTCGCAAATGCGCCCGAATTTACTAAAGAGGTAAGCGAAGAATTCTCAGATTTTAAGTTTGGAGAGATTACTGATTTACTCAAATCTATCGCAGAGGTTGTTAAAGATTTTTCCGACATACCACTACCAAGTCGAGAGATTTTGGAGAAATTAGAAAAGGAAAGAAGTATGCATAGAATTGTTTTCAATGACTTGCTTAAATCAAGCGAATTACTTCCGTAAATAATTATGGGATTCTTCTCTAAAAAAATAACGACTGATAAAATTACTAAAGCTTTGGTAGGATTTTTCGATGCTGGTTATAATTCACTACTTACGGCGGATACATTTAAAGAACAGCAAATTTCAATCAATAAAGAGCAAGGTAAAGAACTATTTGTTGTTCCTATGTTTGCAATTATACAGGCAGTTATTGCGACTTTTGGTGATACAGCAAAAACCAAATATATACTAGGTAAATTTCAATACGATGTTTTTAATAAATATTTCAAAGATGCGGAAGAACGAGATCAATTTAGAGAATTATTTTCAAAAAGATGTGATGAATATTCTGAAATATTAAATCCAGAAAATAAAGATCTAGCTATTCAATTTGGTCAAATATTTTGCACCCACTTTTTTGATAAAGAGGAAGACGGAAGTCATTTGGTAGTAATGTTACTTGTGGGAATGCTGTTCGTAGGACAAATGATAGAGGACAGAAAGTTTCTCAATGAAATCTCATCCCACTACGAGATAGTTTAGTGAAAATATGGCTCAAATTCAAACTTTTCAAGACGGCACCGCTAGAGGAACTTTTTCGCAGATCAAACTTGATGATGGGAAAATTTTAATATCACTTACTCAAACGGAGATTGCGATTTTAAAAGTCGGATTTCTCGGCATACCAAAAGGGACATTGTGGAAAGAAGATATAGACGGATTTCTAGACGTTATTTACCCGCAAGGACCCGCTTCAAAAGAAGCCTCCAAGTCGGTACTGGAGATTTCAGTAAACTTGGTTATGCAGTGCAAGACTATTGAGGAAGTCCGAGAAAAATTTAACAAGTTAATCAATTCTTTATGACTTCACTTCGATATATTGCCCGTTATGCCTTTCTCGCATTAGTAGCTATCGCAACCTTTTTCATTTGTCTTTGGATATGGGGCTCGTGGCACGATGAGTGGAGTGGCTACAACGCGAGTGTGTCTGTCAGTGATGGTTTTTGCAACATCGCAATCATCCCGATAGTTGGAGACGTCATACCCTACGCCGGAGCAGACGAAGACGGTAGTGGAAGCTTGTCGCCCTCAACGAATCCCGACGACACCCTCGCCGCGCTTCGCGCGGCGGAAGCCGATTCGAACATTCGTGGCGTTCTTGTCCGCATTGATTCTCTCGGGGGTTCGCCAGTAGCGGCCGAGGTTATCGCAAACGGATTCAAACATGCCTCTTTGCCGCTTGCGGCACTTATACGCGAAGCAGGAGCCTCGGCAGCGTATCTTGCGGCGACGGGAGCAAAGACAATCATCGCCTCGCCGTTTTCGGATGTCGGTTCAATCGGAGTAACTATGTCATATCTCGACAACACGGCGAAAAATGTAAAAGATGGGCTGAAGTATGTTCCGCTCACATCCGCAAAGTTCAAGGACTATGGCGACCCAAATAAACCGCTTACCGCCGACGAGCGCGCGCTCCTTGAGCGCGATTTGAAGATATATCACGAGCAGTTTGTTAAAGAAGTCGCAGAGAATCGCAATTTACCGATTGAGCAAGTTGCAAAACTTGCCGATGGTTCATCTATGCCGGGTGCTCTCGCGCTTGAGAATAAATTGATTGATGCGCTCGGCGATCAAGAAACGGCGCGAGCATGGTTTGCGGAACAGTTGAAGTTGCCACTGGAGGAAGTAATGTTTTGCGAGTAATCATGGTTTAGCTTTCTAACATATGAATTACGACGAAATTATTACTAATTGGCATACTAAAGCATCCAGTAGCGATTAACCCAACGGGCTGAGCCATTCGCCCGAAGCGGATTTTATGCGCTAAAATATGCCTATGCCTCCAGAAGATAGTTCGACACATTCCACAAGCTCAGTGCAGGCAAGCTCACCACAAGTCACCAACGATGAAGTGGAAAAACTCCTGCATGTCTCTGACGCAACGGCAACGCGCTATCTCGCGGTATTGGTGAAAGAAGGAAAAATACGAAAAATCGGCACCGCCGGGAGCGGTGTCGCATATCAGAAAATCTGAAGAGGGCTGTCTCAGAAAGATGTTCTATGTTATCAACATACGAGCACTTATAATAACTACTTTTGGTCTACATTTCGGATATAATGTACATATGAATCCGAAAAAACTACGATCAAAATGTCCTATATGCGGCAAAGAACCAGCTCGAGCAACCTATAGATATTGTAGTAATGCGTGTCAGATGGAATTCCAACACAGAGTCCATGTTGATAATTGGAAAAAGTGCAAAACATCCGGATTGAATTCAATTGGACTTGTGTCTGATTCAGTAAAAAGATATTTGCGTAGAAAATACAATAACAAGTGCTGTATCTGTGGGTGGGCCGAAATCAATCCTAAGACAGGTGTTGTGCCACTTGTTGCGGATCACATTGATGGTAATTGGCAAAATAATATTGAGGAAAATCTTCGTCTGGTGTGCCCTAATTGTGACTCGCTTAGTCCAACTTATGCAGGACTTAATAAGGGAAATGGTAGGAAAGAAAGGGTGACGAGTAAACGGGCAATGATAGCTCGGAATCTAAAATAAATCATTCACATCATAAAATTGTGCTATATTCTCATAGTTAGCCACCCTAGCTCAGTTGGTAGAGCATCGCATTCGTAACGCGAAGGTCCGGAGTTCGATCCTCCGGGGTGGCTCCAAGGTTGGTATACTTATTTAAATGGACGAAAAAAATGAAAGGCGTTTGCAAGAATTGGAAGCGATGATGGCATCGCCGGAATTTTGGTTGGATAAAGAACAAGCACAAGAGTTGGTACAGGAATATCAGATGCTGAAAGAAGGTGGTTCGGGCGATCTGCACGATTCTGGTAATGCAACACTCGCCATCCTTGCTGGGGCTGGTGGCGATGATGCTGAGGACTTCGCGCGGATGCTCCGTCGTATGTACGAGGGCTATGCAGCACAGAAGGGTTGGCGCGTGCACGAGCTTCATGCCAATGAGAATGATCAGGGCGGGTATCGCAATGTCATTTTAGAAATCACCGGCTCGAGCGCGTATGGCCGTTTGAAACATGAAGCAGGGGTGCATCGCTTGGTGCGCCAGTCGCCTTTTAATGCAAATGCGAAGCGTCAGACAAGTTTCGCTCTTGTCGAAGTTCTGCCGACACTCGTTGCGAGTGACAAAATAGAACTCAAGCCAGATGATCTCGAGATACAGTTCGCGAGAAGTGGCGGCGCTGGCGGGCAGAATGTGAACAAACGCGAGACAGCCGTGCGCATTCTTCATAAGCCGACCAATCTTTCGGTGCATGTTTCGAGCGAGCGAAGTCAGTTGGCGAACCGCGAGAAGGCGCTCGAACTCCTAAAAGCGAAGATTTTCACTAAAGAAGAAGCTGAACGCGAAGCGGCTGCGAAAGGACGTTCTGTTGCTGCGACCACCGCAAATGAGTGGGGAAGTCAGATTCGCTCCTATGTTCTACATCCGTATAAAATGGTGAAGGACCATCGCACTGGCCACGAATCGTCGAATCCGGACAAAGTTCTTGAAGGTGACTTAGACGAGTTTATTGATGCTTCAGCCATTTCCAGCTAGAAAAATAGTAGCAGTTTGACGCTTCGCAATGTTGAGAATACAGTACGGACAGATGCTCTTGGTTATTGGTGTGGTTTAATTGAAAACAAAAGGGGAGTGTTATGGGGGATCGAATTCTTTCCGATGAAGAAGTAGACATATTGTTGTCCGACGAACAGATTTCATGTCCTTTCTATGGATTGTTGGCAGAATTCACTAGTGGGCGTACTGGACAGATCGTCGAGTTGGAAGGAAATTGCGCGTTGATGTTTACGCGCTTCGACTGTCTCTATCTTGATGGCAAAATGACCTCTCCGAATTCTTGTTGTCGTCTGGGGAATACTGCTAGCAAGCAAATGATCAGAAATATTTTGTTGCCCAACTTTACGGTAAATCTGGGTTCCAAGAAAATTCCTGCTGAAGAGTATTTCTCTGGGAGAATCCCTGAATAACCCCTTACTTGTTTCGAAAAAGCTCCGCCGAGGCGGAGCTTTTAAATATATTGACGTATAGTAGATGGAGAGATATTGTTCGAACAGATGTTCGTTTCCGGGCCAGTTTAATCAGAAGCAGAGGGGGTTACGTATGTGTGAGAAACAGCAATGTCCGTTTTATCGCATGAGGTTAAATTTTCCCGATAAAACCCTCAAGGGATTCGACGGGGATGTTTGTGCACTTGCATTCAGGAATAATCCTCCAGATCTCTGTGCTATGAAATTGGGAGGCGAAACACCTTTCTGGAATGGATGTGGCATTTCTGACAAGTCCGATAAGGATAAGCTGGGAGAACAGCTGCTAGTTGAGAGCATTTTGAGAACTTTCCAAGCCTTCCCTGGGAAGAAAAACACGGACTCCGAAGAACTTCGAAGAGGAATGACCGCCAGTGCATGGTTTGCCCATGTGGTAGGCAGAGCAACTCCTTGAAATGCACCTGTCTTTTTGAAGCCTCACCTTTCGGTGGGGCTTTTCTTATCTCTAATCCAAATGAAGGAGGTCAGACCTCCCTCAATATACTATTACTCAAAAAAACCAGATTGATGAGCTTGAATGATGTCATCATCAGGATGTCGTCCGTATATAAAATCCTTGCAGAACTCTCGATATTCTCCTGGGGCGAAAAGTGACGCAAGGAAATTCTTTTCTACAATTGGTCGATCGAATGATCCAACATAATCCCCTAAACTTGAATACGGATAAGAACAGACCCAATCGTATGCGCGGTCAAAGTTTTTTCGAGCACCATTCTGCCCGCCAGGATACATATCAAGAGCATTTTTCAATTGCACATAAGCGCTCACATATCGAAAATAACGGTCATCCGAAATTGTTTTTGCACGATAAGCTCCTTGGAATAACGAGCCTTTCTCGTCATGTCGTTCATTAAACTTCTTTGCCATACCAGTTCCAAGTCGTTGCATAAATTTGGCGATATTGCCTTCAGCAAGTTCTTGCAGAATAAGATGAAAATGATTCTCAACGAGACAAAATGCGATAATGTTTACAAGGCGTTCTTGCATCGGCCAGTGAGACGGACGTTCGAACGAGTGATGTTTATTTGCTTCATATAAATCTCGATGCCAGTTCAATGATGCAAAATTATCGTTGAAGTGTGCGAGCATGAGCAGAAAACGGAAACGGTCAGTGTCATCACGAACAATCGGTAATCCGCGAGTCCCGCGTTTTACCACATGCACATAAGATCCAATCGTAAAATCTTCTTTCCGCATATTCACCATTCTAGCATGTCAATGAGGGAAGTCAGACATCCCTCACACCGATATTGCAAATAAAGACAGAAGTGGTACTACTACGAACTAGATACGCCAATGTCGGCGTAATGCAAATGGTGTTGAGCACCAGAAAAGGAGTTCTTTATGAGCAAGATAAGTGTCGATTTGCGCACCCACGAAGGAAAGGGAAAGTTGATCTCGGAAGAATCGATAACAGCAGTAACATCTGGTTGTCAACAAGCTTACAGGAGATTGGGGAAGCTGGGGAATACCATAGAGGCCTTCAGAGTAACTTTTGGCTATTCCTATGGCAATCATGATGTGCCAGGACCTTTTTTCAAGGTCTACCTTCATGATCCGTTTGGAAAAGAATATTGGTATGAATTCGATTACTATTCCATCGGATCTAAGAGGCCTAATCCTACAGCGTTGGAAATCGCCGACGCCATATGTGCCAATCTTCCAGTATTCATTTCCAAGCATCTCGAATTTTGTATGAAAACAGTTGAAAATGCACAAATCGAGCTTGAGACGCGCAGGGAAGAAGCAATATAACCTTCCGCCCGAGAAGCCGCTGCTTCTTCGGGCGGCTTTTCTTATCCCCTTTCTGGACTTGGGTTGCGGGGGTAGGGTACAATAGAAGTCGAAGCATGATTTATTTTGACCAAGTGACAAAACGATACGGGAACACTGCGGCGCTCGAGGATATTACACTCTCCATCGCTCCAAAAGAATTTGTCTCTA
>JBBABN010000015.1:0-3726 GCA_041657665.1 Minisyncoccota bacterium | reverse complement strand
GGGAAAACGACGCTCCTGAAACTCCTTCTTGCAGAAGAATGCCCCTCAGAGGGCACTGTCTTTTTTGAATCAGTGAATGTGAACGATCTCCCGTCTTCTTCTATACATCATTACCGCCGTAAAATCGGTATGGTGTTTCAGGATTTCCGCCTTATTCCGAATAAGACCGCGTATGAGAACATTGCGTTTGCGATGGAAGCTGCTGGTCGCACTGATGACGAAATAGCGAGTGATGTGCCGTATATTCTCTCTCTGATAAATCTTTCTGAAAAAGCGATGCATTTCCCTGACCAGCTTTCGGGCGGCGAGAAACAGCGCGTGGCGATTGGGCGAGCTATTATTAACCAGCCGGAACTTATTATCGCCGATGAACCGACGGGTAACCTCGACCCGATTAATACCTATGAGATTGTCGAAATCTTAAAGAAAATTAACGAACTCGGTACGACAGTCCTCATCACTACCCATAACAAAGGTGTTGTTGATGCTATCGGGAAGCGGGTCATCACAATCGATCGTGGGAAGGTGGTACGCGACGATTCGGGTGGAAAGTATATTTTATGAAAACAATGAGTTTGGCGCTATAATAATTATATGAACTGGATGGTCTTCAAACGAATGTTCGTGAGTGGTGCAAAAAATTTCGTCCGTGGCGGCGCAGTCTCGGCTGCGACAGTGCTTATTATGACGGTGACACTTGCGATTGTTGGCTCACTTATTTTTCTATCAGCCCTGCTTTCTTTTACGTTAGGAAGTATTAAAGACAAGGTTGATGTTTCGGTATACTTCGTTACTACAGCAAGTGAGGGAGATATTCTCGCGGTAAGAGATCAGTTGCAGAAGTTGCCTCAGGTTGAGAATGTTACCTATACGTCGGCAGATGATGCACTTATTGCATTTCGTGCGAAGCATGCGAATGATCAGCTTACGCTCCAAGCACTCGAGGAACTTGGCGGTAATCCTCTCGATGCTTCTCTCGAAGTGCGAGCGAAGGACCCTTCTCAGTACGAGAGTATCGTCAGTTTTCTTGAATCATCCCCAGCACTTTCATCGAGTGGTGCTTCTATCGTCGACCGTATTAACTATGCACAAAATAAAGAAGTCATTGACCGTCTCTCTCTCGCGATAAAGGCGACACAAGAAATTGGTTTGGCGGTTGTTATTCTCTTTGCTATTGCATCTATTCTTATTGCTTTCGCGACTATTCGTCTCGCTATTTACACATCGAAAGATGAGATTGCGGTGATGCGCCTCGTCGGTGCTTCTAATCCGTATATTCAAGGACCATTTATTGTGACTGGTATTATTACGGGTTGTTTGGCCTCTCTTCTTGTATTAATTCTATTGTGGCCAGTGACGTGGTATGCAGGGATAAAAACCACCATTTGGTTTGGTGGCTTTAATGTGGGCAGTTATTATCTCGATCATTTTGTTCTGGTATTTTCTATTATTTTCTTTTCAGGCATTGCTCTTGGAGCAGTTGCTTCTATATTCGCTATTCGTCGTTATCTGAAAATCTGATATGTCAAAAGAGGGTCACAAATATATATTCGTACTCGGCGGGGTAATGAGTGGCGTCGGCAAAGGCGTGGTTGCGAGCTCGATGGGCCTTCTGCTCCAACAGAAAGGGTATTCAGTTAATCTGGTAAAAATTGATCCGTACTTGAATGTTGATGCTGGTACGATGAATCCGACCGAACACGGCGAAGTGTTCGTGTTGAAGAGTGGTCTCGAGACTGATCAGGATATGGGGAATTATGAGCGATTCCTCAATCGCGATCTCACGAATGAAGATTATATGACGAGCGGTATGGTCTATCAGTCGGTTATCGCTGGCGAGCGAGCGCTCCAGTATGGCGGGAAATGTGTCGAAGCTATTCCGCACGTGCGCGATGAAATCCTGAGAAGAATCGAGGCCGCGGCCTCCTACAACGGAGGTCGCGTTTCTGTCGTCGAAGTCGGTGGTACTATCGGCGACTTCCAGAACGCGCTTTTTATCGAAGCAGCGCGCGTGATGAAGATGAAATATCCTGATGATGTTCTTTTTGTGATGGTGTCGTATCTGCCGGTGCCGGGCACACTCGGCGAGATGAAGACGAAGCCGACTCAGTCAGCGGTGCGCGCCTTAAATAGTTATGGCATACAGCCGGACTTCATCGTAGCGCGCTCGACGCACTCTATAGACGAAAAACGAAAGGAAAAATTGGCTATCCAATGCAATGTCCGCGCCGATCGTATTATCGCTGCGCCAGATATTAAGAGTATTTATGAAGTACCACTAAATCTCGATAAGGACCACTTAGGCGATGAACTTCTTGAAGCGCTCCATCTCTCTAAGAAGTCTTCTGCTCCCCTCACTGAATGGAAAAAATTCGTGACTGCAGCAACGAATACGAAAGCATCAGAAATAAACATTGCGATTGTAGGGAAATATTTTGATACTGGCGATTTTGTTCTTTCAGACGCGTATCTCTCGGTTATTGAAGCGATAAAATTCTCAGCAGCGAAGATTGGACGAAAACCGAAGATTACGTGGGTAAATGCGAAGGATTTCGAAAAAGGAGCATCAGTTGCGGTACTTTCAAAATATGATGGTGTTATTGTCCCTGGAGGTTTCGGAGAGACGGGTATCGAAGGGAAAATAAAAGCGATACAGTATGCGCGTGAAAAGAAGATTCCATACTTTGGTCTCTGCTACGGTATGCAGCTGATGGTGATTGAATATGCGCGTAATGTTCTAAAATTGAAAAACGCCCACACAACTGAAATTCAAAAGAATTCAGAAGATCCTGTGGTCGATATTATGCTCGAACAGAAGAAGCATCTCGCCGGTAATAAATATGGCGGCACGATGCGTCTCGGTGCATACCCTTGCTATCTGAAGAAGGGTACGATAGCGCGTGCAGCATATAAGAAAGAAATGGTTGATGAACGCCATCGCCACCGCTACGAGATTAATCCAAGTTATATACAGCCACTCGAGAAGGCCGGTCTTGTCTTCTCTGGTACCTCGCCCGACTCGGTTCTTATGGAAATCGCCGAGCTCCCGAAGTCGGTGCACCCTTTTATGCTCGGGACGCAGTTCCACCCCGAATTCCAGGCACGCCCTCTTTCTCCGCACCCACTCTTCACCGAATTCCTCAAAGCCGCTATATCTCGAAAGAAGAAGAAATAATTAGGAAACGGTACGGATGACTTCGGTGAGATAGTCGACTTCTTTAAAGAATCGTTCGGTACGCGTGTCGCGCGGGCGCGGGAGATTAATAGCCATTGTCTCTTTGACGCGTCCCGGGTGCGCGCCCATCACGATAATTTCGTCCGAGAGCTCGATAGCGTCGGGAATAAGATGATTTACCATAAGAATCGTCATACCGTATGAACGCCAGATTTTTAACAAGTCAGCTTTCAGTGCTTCGACAGTGATGGTGTCAAGATTAGAAAAGGGTTCATCCATAATAAGGAAGTCAGGCGATATCGCGAGCGCGCGCGCGAGACCGACACGCTGGCGTTGGCCGCCCGAGAGCTGACTGGGATAATGATTCTCCAAGTGTTCGAGGCCGACTTCTTTTAATTTTTCTCGCGCGATATGTTCGCGTTCTTTTCGCGATATCCCATTCATTTTGAGACCGAACGCTACATTATTAATCGCGGTGAGCCACGGGAAGAGGGCATAATTCTGGAATACCATAGCCGGCCGTTCGAAATTGCGTATGAGGGTGCCGTTGG
>JBBABN010000014.1:0-16746 GCA_041657665.1 Minisyncoccota bacterium | reverse complement strand
TTCCGCGCTCAATAGTAAGGTCGAAAGTCGGCACTAAGACAATCGCTTCATCCATACCCGAGGAACGCACATTCGATTGATTCTTTCCTTTGGTCGGGTTCGCCATCATCTCTTCACCCTTCGAAGTATTACCGATTACCATACCTTCATACACTTCGGTCGCTGGTTTTATGTAAAGTTGCCCGCGCTCTTGGAGCGACCAGAGCGAATAACCGAGCACCTTCCCTGCTGCCATAGAGATCATCGAGCCGACGATGCGTCTGCGAATCTCTCCCGCATACGGCTTGAATCCGACAACACGTGACGAAAGAATACCTTCACCGCGAGTATCGATAACAAACATATTTTTATAGCCGAGCAGACCGCGAGTTGGACCGAGGAGTGTGAGACGCACACTGTTTCCGTGTTGGGTCAGATTCTGGAGCACGAACGCGCGCATACCGAGCTTCTCGATAATGACGCCTTGAAATTCTGACGGGGTATCGATAATTACTTCTTCAAACGGTTCCATCTTCACCCCATTCTCTTCGCGAATGATGGCGTGTGGCTGCGAGACCTGGAGTTCATATCCTTCGCGACGCATATTCTCGAGAAGAATAGCGATATGGAGTTCACCGCGACCAGACACATGGAAAGAGTCTGCGCTCGAGAAGTCCACCTTCAGACCGACGTTCACTTCGAGTTCTTTCTCGAGTCGGTCGCGAATCTGGCGACTCGTCACATACTTCCCTTCCCGTCCGGCAAATGGCGAATTATTAATAAGGAAGTTGAGCGCGATGGTCGGCTCGTCCACCGCGATTGCTGGGAGCGGAGCAGATGATTCGTCAGTCGTTATAGTTTCGCCGATATAAATGTCTGGAAGACCAGCGATGAGCACAATATCCCCTGCTGATGCCTCAGTAGCATCGACACGATCGAGTCCTTTGAATGTAAATACTTTAGAAATGCGGCCTGTGCGAGTCTCACCATCCGGTTTCTTCACAAACACTTGCTGATTCGGGCGAACCGTTCCTGCGTAGATGCGTCCGACGGCGAGTCGCCCCATAAAATTGTCGTAGGCAAGATTAAATGGCTGGAGCATTAGTGGCGCGTTTGCGTCAGCATTAGCATTCGCTGCAGGAACTTTCTCGAGAATAAGATCGAGGAGGGGCGAGAGATCACCCTCGGTTACCGTAAATAAATCATCAGGATTCATCGCTGCGCGTCCGTCGCGCCCGATCGCATACACCACCGGGAAATTCGATTGCTCGTCGGTCGCGCCAAGCTCGAGGAAGAGTTCGAGCACCTGCTCTTCGGCGAGTTCTGGATTCGCTGCTGGCTTGTCGATTTTATTCAGTACGACGATGGGCTTAATCCCGAGCTCGAGAGATTTCTTTAATACGAAACGTGTCTGCGGCATCGGGCCTTCAGCCGCGTCGACGACGAGAAGCACTGAGTCGATAGAGCGTAACACACGCTCCACCTCGCTCCCGAAGTCCGCGTGGCCGGGAGTGTCAACGATATTTATTTTCGTACCTTTATATTCAACCGATGCATTTTTAGAATAAATAGTGATACCGCGCTCACGTTCGAGTGCGTTACTATCCATCGAGACACCATTCGCGACCGCGCCGGTCTGCTTGAGAATTGCGTCAGTGAGCGCGGTCTTCCCGTGGTCCACGTGCGCGATGATAGCGATGTTTCTAATTTCCATAAATAAAAATGGCCGCGAGGCCGATGTATTCAATATACAACACTATTATGCAGTATGCAATTATTCTAGTGAACTAAAGAAAACCGCGCTAACAATAAAGTCAGCGCGGAGTTATTCAATAGCACCGAATTTCCGATCAGGACAATTCATGGCAGGCATCACTCAGGAAATCGGTAACTGCGAGATCAGAACCAGGCAGGTAAGAATACCCTTTTGACAACGGGATTGAGACTCTGGGTGTAGATCCTGCGAGATCCTTGAGAAGAATTCTTTTCCCGTTGATTTTCTCCAGCTCACGGAAAAGTCCGAGAGATTGGTGAAGACAGAACAACGAAAATTCACGAGCAGAATCTTGAGGGATACTCGCCCATTCCACAGGATCTCCGAAAGGAAGAACATACGGCAGAGAAAACGAGAGACCATCATGAGAGTAATGCGGCAAGGCCTCATTCCCGAAAATTCCACCGAAGACACGGCCGCAGTTAGGGGCAAATGGTATAAAGTCGTGGTCAGGCATCCATTCATAGGGCTTTCCCACTTCTTCAACCACAATTACCTCTCCGTCGAAAAATTTACGGATCGTCTCCAGAGCTTCCGGGAAACAGAGACCCACCACAATTGCTGCAATTTCAACGCCACTATCTTTGGCACATTTAACCATGAAGTTAATTGTGCCACCAGTGAAAGCGCCGTCTTCAGCGAGAATAACCGGATTCCCCCCAGAGCGCATTGCGATGGCCTGCATTTGAATGTTTACTGAAGGATAACCAGGCCGCGGTCCGTAACCGATAGTGTGACCATTAATGTCAACAATTCTGTTTATCTCAATGGTCTGTCCCCGACGCGATGAAGCAACTTCGATACAGCTGCTGATTACGAAACTGTCGCGGATTCTTGTTTGACAGTGGATTGCTTGTCCCCAGATATCTTCGACGAGTTTCTCCATATCGAAGGTGATAACCTGAACATCATCAGGCAGCACGGTGGTCAAGAAATTCTTGACCCCTTCATGTAACTTGATGAAGATATCATCGTCCGACTCCGGGGTTTTTAACCCCAACGTCCGGAGCCCTGCGAATCTGTTTCCCAGATCATGGGTGACCACATAGGTCCTTTCATGGCAATGACGCGGTAGTGTCATATTACACCTCTCTTTCTTCGCCTAAGGCGATCAAAATTGTCAAAGTACAAAAAAGTACGAATCTGCTAGATTAAAGACACCTAGCATCTGAATCTTAGACTATTCTTGTTTTTATAACATGTCAATATGCATGTCAAAAAATAACCTTGTTTGCCCACATTGTGTATCTATGATACTGTCAAGCTCATTATTATGAATAATAAGATTATTATTGATGTTGATACTGGGGTTGACGACGCCCTGGCTCTTATCTTAGCCAATCGCGTTATTAAAGACCGAATTATCGGGGTTACGACCTGTGGTGGTAATGTCAGGCTGGAGGACGCTACAACCAACACATTAAAAATCCTCTCACTCCTTGATTGGAAACTGCCCGTTTATTCGGGGGCGTCTAAATCAATCAATGGCAATGAATTTGTTCATGCGTATGACTATCATGGTACAAATGGCCTATGCGATGTTGCTTTAAAGCAAACTATGGACAGCATGTCTGGAACAGCCGAAGACTTTATTATTGAGATGGTAGAAAAATATTCAGAAAAACTGGATATCGTTTGTCTTGCCACCCCAACAAATCTAGCTAAGGCATTATTAAAGAAACCTGTTATCGCTAAGAAAATTAAAAATGTTTACTTAATGGGTGGTGCTTTAAATGTGTCTGGCAATCAAACAGAATTTGCCGAATACAATTTTTTCCAAGATCCAAAGGCAGTGGAGATGGTATGTAAAAACATAAAAAACATTTATATTATTCCTCTTGATGTAACCAACCGATGCTTTATTGCTGAAGATTTGGCTGAAAAAATAATTGAAACAAACTCAACAAATAAATTCGTGAAAGAAGCGATGATTAATTGGTATCGTTTTTTCGGTTATCCTAAGAAGCGCAATTTTGAACTGTATGACCCGTTAGCGATATCTGCTCTATTTGGTGATTTTTTAGTTTTTCTCGATAAAAAAATCGGCGTTAATACCGAGGGAATAAGACAAGGAGAGATTTTTATAAACGGTAAATATTCAGTCAAAATCGCTACCGAAGTTGACGGCAAAGCATTCCTGGATTTCTTTTTACGAACCATCATTGATGAAAAATGTTAAAAAAATTAGTACTTATTGATCTTGATAAGACACTGGTTGATCAGAATTATCAGATTACTATTTCGATTGAGAAATTACACGAAACAATAAGACGAGCTCGAAGTCACGGCCTGATTGTTGGACTATGTTCAGATTCTAGCGCAACAACCCTTTCCCGTATTGCCTTAGAATACGGCATTGAGGGTCCAATTATTGCCGAACGCGGAGCAATGATTAAGATTGGAGAAGAAGAAATCCGAGTCATCCCGGATACTGTCGTTTTCCCAGACATTCGGACTAGTTTTATTAACAATTATCTGGAATTGATGGTCGATGACATTCTTCTTGTTGTTGGGGATGTTAATCAACTTTCTCGAGAATTTTTATCGCCAACTTTTTCTGTTCGTAATACAACAGCTAAGACTGCAGTGCTTATTAATGGATCAAGAAAAGCGAGTTTATCTTTTTATGTTCTTGCCAACCATAATGGACGATGGAAAAATGATTCGGCAATGCTCGACGAAGTGTCGTCTCAGTTCATTACTCTTGGCTCTAAACTCGCTGGAGCATGGTGGAAAGATGCTTTCATTGAAAAAAATAATGACTACGGTATTGGTATCATCCATCACCCGAACTCAGAGAAAACTATTGCGTTGCCCATACTTCAAGATAAATTCAAAATAGATGAAATTTGGATGATTGGCGATAGTATGTCCGATTTACTTAAACAACCAAGAATACAGCACGCAGCAGTTGCTAATGCTATTCCAGAATTCAAAAGCCACTGTCAATTAGTTTCTTCTCAGACATTTACAGCAGGAGTCGTTGAACTTCTTGAAAAATTAATGTCTTTTGACGTTAAAATCAATTAGTGGTATCTTGAAATAGGAATAGTTTTTTGTCAAAAATCCATAACAAACAAGAAACGGAGGAACGCAACATGAAAAAACAAATTAGCCCAGAATTACCAAGTGGTTTTCGAGATTACTTGCCGAAGGATATGATTCCTCGACAATGGATGCTCGATACAATCAGGAGCGTTTTTGAACGCTTCGGGTTTCTTCCGCTCGACACTTCTGGTGTTGAACGAGAGGAAGTTCTCACTGGAGGAGATCCGAATTTCAAGATGCAAATCTTCAAGACATTTCTCCGCGACCAAGAATCTGGTCTGGCGCTTCGATTCGATCTTACCGTTCCGCTCGCTCGAGTTGTCTCGTTGTATTCGAGCGACATTAGTCGGCCGTTCAAGCGTTACCAGATGGGTAAAGTTTGGCGTGGCGAAAGACCGCAAGCAGGACGATTCTGTGAATTCATGCAGTTTGATGCCGATATCGTCGGTTCGAACCGTACAAGCGCAGATGCTGAAATTATTTCCCTTATGTATGAAACCCTCACAGCACTCGGCGTTGGGGATTTCGTAATTAAGGTCAACAATCGCAAGATCTTAAACGGTCTTGCTGCCTATGTTGGTTATTCGCCCGACAAAACTCCGGATGTTTTGCGTCTAATCGATAAGCTCGACAAGCTCGGATGGGACAATATTTCTGGCGAACTCGGCGACACAATCGGTCTTGCTCCAAGTCAGCTTGAGAAGCTGAAAAGTTTTCTCGACCTGAGAACTGGAAGTAACGAAGAAACGACGGTCGCCGTTCGTGAACTCATGAGTGTCTCTTCAGAAGCAGTCGAGGGAGCTAAGGAACTGTCCGAAATCACGATGTTTGTTGATGCACTCGGTGTTCCTCGAGAATTCTGGCAAATTGATCTGTCAGTCGCTCGAGGTCTTGGTTATTACACTGGGACCGTGTTCGAAACGGTCTTGTTGAAGCTTCCAAGTATCGGAAGTGTCTTCTCTGGCGGAAGGTATGACGACCTCGTCTCTCGCTTTGGTGGAGATAATATTCCTGCCACTGGAGCATCAGTCGGCGTCGACAGATTGTTCGCAGCTCTTGAAACACTCGAACTTGTTCCAAAGAAGATAACCACAACGAAAATCATCGTCTTAAACTTCGATGACGAAACGGAGGAATACTGTAACCGAGTAGTAGGCCTGCTCCGTAAAGCAGGCATTCCTTCAGAGCTATATCTCGGCAAGGAGAAATCCATCAAGAGCCAACTTGCCTATGCTCTGAAGCAGGAGGTGCCAGTGATTATTATTGCTGGTAGTCGAGAACGAGATGATGAAGTTGTCCAAGTTAAGGACACAAAAAACCGCATCCAAAAAGCAGTTCCTCTTGCACAACTCTCAGAAGCGATTAAGATCATCATCGATTGACGCAAAACAAGCTTCATGCTACCTTTTCATCAGTAAGTAATTGCTCGGCACGGGCTCATAGCTCAGCTGGTTAGAGCGCTAGATTGTGGATCTAGAGGTCACGGGTTCGATCCTCGTTGAGCCCCCCATTTTCTTCAGTTCTTTCTTCGACAGACACTTTCACAAGCCCGTCCTTCACTGGATGGGCTTTTTTAATATTAAATTTCTATCTTTTATAAAAATAATCTTGTGGTTTTTAAAATCTTTTACAACCAGAATGTGAGGATGGCGGCGATGCCAGAGAGCGCCATCACGCCAATCGTTATCCAGCCGATAAGGGCGATGAATGGACGGTTCGCATAGTCACCCATAATATGTTTGTTACCCGAGAGACGCACTACAAAGAAGAGGATGAACGGCACAATAACACCGTTCGCGACTGCGGCATAAATAAGACCTTTAATAGGGTCGAGATGCGCGAAGTTGGCAACGATACCGAGCAGCATAGAAACGATGATGACCCCATAAAATGCATACGCCTGTTTCAACTTGCGATACAGGCCATACTTCCAACCGAAACTTTCGGCGAGCGCGTAGGCAGTAGAGCCGGCGAGAACCGGAACTGCGAGAAGCCCCGTCCCGACGATACCGAGCGCAAAGAGTATCGAGGCGAATGATCCGAAGGGTGCAAGCGCTCGCGCTGCCTGATCTGCCGTCTCGATATTCGTAACACCATTCGCATAGAGCGTGCCGGCGCACGCCGCGAAGATGAAAAAGGTGATGAGATTCGAGAAACCCATTCCCGACCATATATCAACACGCATCTTATGTATAGAATCTGGACACACTTGTTTCTGTCGTGACTGAATACTGGTCTCGCCGTGCAATATTTCTTCTTCGACTTCCTGTGAGGTCTGCCAGAAGAAAAGATACGGAGAAATGGTGGTACCGAGTATGGCGGCAATGAGGAATATTTGATCTCTCGAGAAAGTCAGCGATGGAACGAGCGTGTGATAGAGCACTTCGCTCCAATCGAGATCCACCACGAGCGCGACGATGACATACGAGAGGAGCACGAGTGTTAAATATTTCAGATATTTCGCATAGCGCTTATAGGAGATACATATCTGGAGCAATAAACTGAAAAGCGCAAAACAAATGACCAGTAGTTCGATATTAACATTAGGAAGGAGAAGGCGCGTTCCTGCTGCCATCGCACTCAGGTCGGCAGCGATGTTAATCGTATTCGCGAAGAAGAGAAGTGCTGCGACAATATACAACGCTTTCGCAGAATAATGTTTACGAATGTTCGCTGCCAGCCCGCGACCAGAAACGAGTCCGATGCGTGCACACATCTCCTGCACCACTGCCATAAAAGGATAAGTAAAGAGCGCGGTCCAGATAAGCTGGAATCCATACTTCGCACCAGCTTGAGAATACGTCGCGATGCCAGACGGGTCGTCGTCAGCCGCGCCAGTGGTGAGCCCCGGACCAAGCGTGTCCCAATATTCCTCCGCTTCTTTCTCAAGCTCCTTCATCTCCATAATCCTTTAGTATACCCCAAGCACTAACAGTTAGTGCTGGGTATACGCGAAATATACAAAGAATTATTTTGAAACGAGGTTTAGGATAAGTTTTATTACCTTTTCCTTATGCTCCGATCTACTTTCTGCAACCATAATGGTCAGCGCGGTGAGCGCCGAGGGAGTCAATTTTGCCGCGTTCAAGATATCTGCCTGTCGAAGAAACCAGACAAATGAAAATGCACCCGAACGCTTATTGCCGTCAACAAACGGGTGATTCTTCACCATGAAATACAGAAGATGCGCCGCCTTTTCTTCAGCGGTTGGATATAACTCCTTTCCTCCGAACGACCGCATCACATTCCCAACAATGCCCGAAATACTTCCCTCACTCCTTTCTGTGCCGAAAATGTCTGTCGCCTGATTCCCTTTCAGAAGAGATTGTTTTAATTGATTAAGATTATCTGCAATTTTATCTGCCGTAAGCTTAACGATTTTCTTCGTCAATTTTCCCTTCGGAAGCAGTTCTTTGTCGTAGGCGTCCAGCGAGAGCCAGGTATCGGCAAAAAGCGAGATTAATTCAACAATGTCCTTCGATTCTGTAGCAGAACCTGTCGGTAGGAGTTTTTTTATATCTTCTATCACGCCCATAAACTGCGCGTAATTCTTTGCAATACGATTTTTGTTGATCGCATAGCCATCGGTAACATAACCGCGCAATGTCTTCGTGGCCCATTGGCGAAACAAAGTGGCTGTCTTGCTGTTCACGCGATATCCTACCGAAATAACGGCATCTAAATTGTAGAACTGAGTATCATAGGTCTTGCCATCGGCGGCAGTATTCCGGAAATTCCGGATAACTGATTTTTTATCTAACTCGTTGCTTTTAAAGATATTTACGAAGTGTTCACTGATGGTCCTCACATTAACGCCGAAAACATCGGCAATCTGCGCCTGCGTGGCCCAAATAGTTTCCTTGCTGAAATCGCCTCGGAGCTCAATGGCTCCGGACTTGGCTTGATAGATAACCACATTCTTCTTTTGTATTTTCTTTCCCATAATCCTTCAGTATACGCGAAATATACAAAGAATTATTTGGAATCAATTGGCAATTCAACCACAAAGGTCGCACCCTTCCCTTCTCCTTCTGATTCAGCTCGGATAGTGCCGCCGTGTGCTTCGACAATATTCTTCGCGATGAAAAGACCATAGCCGGTGGAGTGAACATTCACCGTCTGTGAATTCTTACCGTGTCCGCCCTCGGTGAAGAGTCGTTTTTTATCTTCTTCGGCGATGCCGATGCCCGTATCTTTTACGCTGAAAATAAATTTGCTTCCGTCCTTTTTAAGAGAGACCGCAACCGAGCCCGACGGCGTGTAGTTAATAGAATTATCGATGATATTGCGGAGTACATTGTCGCCAATTTTCCCTTTATCGCCTGAGAAAGTATACGGCGCGCCAGCGTCGTCTATCGAGAATGTGAGCGCGAGACCTTTCCCTTCTGCTATTGGCTTCAATTTATCTGTAATTTCTGCCGCGAGCGCCTTGAGGTCAAACGGTTCTTTTGCATACGTCATTGTCCCTTTCTTCTGGTTCGACGCAGTGAGAAGATCGGTCACCGAGCGTGCGCCGTCGCGCGACTGCGCGAGCGCCTGAGTAACGAACGGCTTCAGCGCCTCCGGCAACGGAGCGAAGTCGCCATCGAGAAGCGAGGCGAACGAACCAGCATCTTTAGTCAAAAATCCTTTGACTTCGTGTCCAATGAAGTGGAAAAGCACCTCCTGTCGTGCGTTGGTCTCCTGTAATTCCTGCGTGAGTTTCTCTAATTCTTTTCGAATATGATTCTCCCGTTCATAACTCTGCAAGAGAAGCACTCCGAAACTTAATGTCATTAAGAATGCGATGACTGCGAGCGCGAAACTCGCAAGGGTCGTAACAAAGAAGAACTCTGCCCCAGAAAACACGAGGAAGATATAGAAGAGTACTTTCGCTACCGTATCCCCGAGACGGAATGTTCCGTAACTCGTAATAGCGATAGTGAGGAACAGAATGAAAATCGGCAGAAGAAAAAGAGCATAGAGTTCCGCAAGGTAGACAGAACTATTACTCGAAATATATTCGGCACCAGAGAATATGCCCATAAAGAAAACAATAGAGACAGTAACGATACCTAAACGAATTCGTTCGATTTTTTTTCCTTTTAATTTAAGAAAGCGGTAGATGCCTAATCCTAATATTGTGAGCAAAATTACGATTTCTACCCACAAATGATATGAAAGAAGAAGCTCATTAACATTAATGTTGCACCATGACTGATCGAATCCTGATGCTACATAACCAAGTAAAGTAAACACGAAAGAAACAGAGGCAGTTATGAACACGCCAGTACTAAGCCAGCGAGGAATTGAAGAAAAAACATCTAACCAAAAGAAGCAGAAAAGAAGCAGGAAGAAAACAAGTTCAAAGTAAGCCATCGGAATCCAGAGTCCTGTAACCAGATGGTAATCATTAGAATTCCACAGAATACTATTTGCTAGAAGCCATAAGGAAAATACACTAACAAAACCGGCGAACAAATAAGCTTTTGGACGATCAATTGCACGACGCAATACAAAACCAGCAAGAATAATGCTCGCAACCGCTGGAACAATATTTGCATAGAGCGCAAGTGCCCGAGAATCAAATGTAGTCGCAAAACAAGTGTTTATGTCCATATGTACTTCTTAAGTGTACCATTCTCGAAAAGGTATTTTACTTACCTTCCAACCTTTCAAGCAGAAGAATTTCATATTTTGGCATCGTATAGTGCCCCGCCTCAGCTTCTGCCAATAATGGTTTCATGTATTTCTGTAATGCGCCAAGTTCCTTATATTTCCTGCGTTGTTTTTTTGGTATTGATAACACATCACCTAAGATTTTTCTGCAATTCTTTGAACCACATTTGCATTTCATGCTCCATCTTGTGGGTGCTATCGTCGCTGAATAATCATAAGTAATCTCTTCACCATTTTTTATATCGCGCAAAGCAAAGAGTTCACTCCTTTTTCTAATTCCACCATTCGGATCGCAACTATGATTAAATGTACGAGAGAACTCATTAAGATCAATATAAGTTCTCTTTCCTATTTGGAAAGGATCGTCGATATATTCTTTTTTAGAATTTACTCTTTTTGCCATTTCTACAGAATCCATTCGTTGACCAGAAAGCACATGAATCACCTCACCCTTCTTTATTTCTTCAGTAGCGAAAACTCCATTTCCATACTTCTTAGTGGATTTAATAACCAGTTTCTTGCTAGGTCTTACAGAAGCTAGGACGGTAAGCATAGAAAATTTCTTACTTTCATACTGATATATTTTACCATGGAACGCGATTTATTTTTCGGATATTTCTTAATCTTGCGCGGATACGAATCCCAGAAGAGACGCATTTCCTCGTTTTCGGGCAGGAGACGAACAATAATAGGTGCAACACCATATTGTTTTTTTAATTTCTCAAAGGTAGGAATAATGACTGTTTTTGTAAAAGCGTTCTCCGAGCGAAGCGGCATAAAGTTTTCAAACAAAACTGCATCTCGAATAAAAAGAGTAAAAAATGGTTCATAATATTCGTCGGCACTATCCCCTGCTAATCTGAACCACTCTGAAGCATCAAAACAACAAGTTTTAGGATTCAATCCGGTATTTTTTTGAAACAAACGATGATGAAAATGAATAAGTCCTTCACCATTGAAACAAGTTATTTCGTTAAATGTCTTTCCTGTTGAACTATTAAAATCACACACCGTTTCATACTGCACCATGTCGCGCCCATCAGAACCGGTATATTGGTAGATTGGCATTTTGCCGAGCAAACGCTTCGAACGGTTCTCTGAACTTACAAACTTGTCTTCATAATATTCAAGAATAAGGGGCTTGAGCCCCATCTCTTTAGCACATTTAAGAAAACGAAGTGTCTCATGAGTCGGTGTCGCGATCTGACGGAAAAATAATGCGTGCGGCTGATCAAGCATCTTAAGAATTCCCTCTGCGGATGCTCCAAGATTTTTGCGCACCATTTCTTTAAGAGCGACATCTTTTCTGCGTTTGTGAAAATCTTGCAGAGCATCATCTGGCTCTGTATAAAGATGCCTAAACGCACCAAATCGTATTACTCCATTAAGTGAATTATGTACGAGATTGGGTACAATAGATTCTTTTTCCTGAGTCATACACCAGTCGAAACCGCCCCCGGCCCTTCGCATGAAATATCATCTTGTGTTGAACACATTATTTCTTCACAAGAAGATGCTGATGCGGGACAAATATTTAAACAAGAATTATCGGAACAATTTTTAAATTGCGAAGCAGGAAGTTGGAAGACACGATATGAAGTGAGATTGTCTGGCGGACAGTCACCCTCGACATCACAACTGCGTACATAACATTCATTCATTGTCGAATCACACTTCGCTTCTACGAAAAAGAGGTAGCCCTTCGCAATATAATTTTTATACATACTTTGCCCGAGAATAATCAGCACCGAGAGAAGAAGGATCCAGAAGATCCATGGGGTTGACTGCCTTGCGGCGACATCCATACCTTATTTGTACCACATATGTAATGAAATGAAAAACCGGTTTGTGTAAATTACACAGGACAAACCTGTGCAGGAAACCGCTCAGGAGTTAGACATTCAAGTGAAGCTCTTTGGCAAAGAATGTGAGGACAAGCGACTGAGACTCAATGACTTTTGATTTGGGCTTCCCCGCTCCGTGTCCTGCTTCAAATTCAGTGAAAAGCAAGACATTGTTCTCCTTATTCACCGATTGAAGCAGAGCTGCCATCTTTCTGGAGTGTAACGGATGCACCCGAGTATCTTTGTTCGCCGTCATAAATAATGTGGCTGGATATTCCACCCCCTCCTTTACATTGTGATAAGGGCTCCAAGTAAGAATCTTTTGCAGGTCTTCTTTTACTTCAGGATTCCCATATTCGTGTATCCAGCGCAGAGCCATGCCGAATCTCGGGAAACGAACCATATCAGTGAGCGGCACCTTAGCACAAACCGCCTTGAATAAATCAGGTCTTTGTACCGCGACAGCCGAGACGAGCAAGCCACCATTACTGGCACCGAGAATGCCAAGATGCTGGGTGTTTGTATATTTCTCTGAAATCAGATATTCTGCCGCACTGATAAAATCATCAAAGCTGTTTTGCTTATTCTCTTTTATCCCCGCTTTATGCCACTTCTCGCCGAATTCGCCTCCGCCGCGGAGGTTTGCATCGACAAAAATCCCACCTCTTTCGATCCACGGAATCCAGCTTCTCATAAACGATGGCGTTTTCGTTTTCCCCGAACCCGCCATACCCATAAAGAACAGTCGGATTTGATCCTGTTAATGCAATTCCTTTTTTGTGAAAAATAAACATCGGGATCTTTGTTCCATCTTTTGAAGTGCACCATTCTTGTCGAACCTCATAGTCCTCTGGATCAATAGGATTATCCATTTTCCTATACTCAACATACTCCAAAGTCTTGGGATCATACCGGTACAAGATCGTCGGAAAGAGGAAAGATTCTACACTATAGAAAAACTCCTCTTCCGCCAGCCGGCCTGAGATACCCGTAAGATTCGAATATTTCGGCAATGGAATATTTCCGATCTCATTCCCTTGATGATCAAAGATGACCACCTCTGAACAAGCATTCACGAGATACTGCACGAGGATTTTATTTTTTGTAATTCTTATCAGCTCAAGAGGAAATTCTCTTTCGGGGATAAACTCTTCCCATTCATCAAGAGGTTTATCCAATTCTTCATACGAAGCCCAAAGTACTTTGTAATTGTTCGCGTGGTAATTTGTGTCGAGCAGAACCTTGTCTGTCAGGAAACAAAGAGAAAATGACGCGGGAATTCCTACAATGAACGGTTTCAATTCTTTCTTTTCTCGATCATACAGATAAATTTCATTCTGAGTCCATTCGCGACCCACTTTGATACTTACATATCTCCCATCAGGAGAAAGATCTATTTGAATCATGTCGTCCTTAGGACGGTCTGCGCCAAAAATAAGTGCGTCGTTGTCAGGATTGTCGCCTAGTATATGGAAATATACTTTACTATGCAGGTGTTCTTCATTTTTTGGCACTGTTCCTGGTCGAGGATTTCGTGTATAGAAAAACCCCGAATCGTCAGGAAGCCATTTGCCCGACGAATGACAACAATGAACTATCTTTTCTGACAATTCTTGGCTGGTATCTACATTTTTTATATACAAAGTTGCCATTTCATCGCCGCCTTCAGAAATACCATACGCAACATATTTGCCTGTTTGAGAAACAGACCAATAATCGATACTGAGCGTGTTACCTTCCCTTTTATCATTCGGATTAAAGAGAACAACTGGTTCCCCTTGTAATCCTTTTTTCATATACAAAACGTTCTGATCCTCATCTGGGCGACGCTCACGATAAAAATATCGTCCACATGCAGGAATAGGATTCAAAAGTGTCGTGATCTTAAGGTTTTCTTCAAGTTCATCGGAAAATTTCTTTTGGTATTCGTTTCTTAAAAATGAATCTGTATACTGGTTCTGTTCGACAATCCATTTTTTAACATCCTCATCATCATTCTCAAGCCAGCGATACTGATCAGCAACAGGAATGCCGCTCACCTCTTCAATAAGATTTTCCTTTTTTGTCTGTGGCATTTGCATATATACATCATTGTCTTAATTACAGAAAAAGTAAACGATTACTGATCCTTATCAAATCAAATGCTTTATAAAAAATGAAAAACCGGTGGGATGAAATACAACAAAATATGTGTATAACATCACCACCGGCTAAGAACAGATCCGTCCGAAAATGAACTTGACCAGCATGACTGCGAAGGTCATGAGACCGGTCCAGAACAAATTCACAAACGCAACACTCGCCCAAAATATTTTCCAGTCTCTGGCCGTAAGGCCGTTAAATTGTTCAACTCCCCTTCTCATGTACACCGTTACCTCGAAAGGATCGGTAAAGGCACATAAGACAATGAAAGCTACCCAGTCACCTCTTCTGGCCGCCCATTGGACAACCTTCATAACTTTCCCTTTTGCTTCGCCGTCTCGAGCCTGCTTTAAAAGCTCTAACCCGAGCCAGTCCCTCCCAGACCAGTCATAAAGACGTATATATAATATACATACGCTAGCAGAGAGAGAGGACATTAAGAGACCCCCCATAAGAGGGCCCAATACAGCTATTACTGCCGGGTACAGCATGAAGTCAAAAAGCACTTCTTCGAAGTACTTTACTGTACGTCCAACGGCAATAGTACCGATTCGCTCTTTCCAGCGAATCGAGTGACCCGCTTTCAGAGCTATCATTTAGCACCTCCTTATTGGTTGCGAAAAGATCAAGGCATTTAGGCACCAATTTCGTCCAAATACCTTCTGCTATAACTGTAACATACCTACCCAAAAAGCGCAAGTACCGCCCTAAGATTATTTATATTTATTCGTAAGTTACACTCGCACAAAGGATGCTGTGTGTATGTTAGATGTTCGCCTGCGATAGAAGAACTTGCGCAATTCTTCAACCCATATGATAGAGCTCGCCACACCTATAATCATCATCCATTCTGAGAGATCAAGCGGGGTGGTATGTAATATTCGCTGAAGAAATGGCGTATACACAGCAAGTATCTGGAGAAATATAACAATCCCAGTCGCCATAATTAAGTATGCGTTGGAGAAGAAATTCATACTGAAAAATGATTCATTTTCTGAACGACAATTCCATGCATTAAACCACTGGAATACTGCAAGAACCGTAAGCGAGACGGTCCATGCTTTCTCAATATCTACATCGACATATTTCACAAAAATAAGAAGAGTACCAATCATCATAGGCAGAGCCATAAAGATCATACGACGAACCATAAGACCATCGACTAGATATTTATTCGGTCGCTTGAAAGTACCAGAAAGAAGTCCTCTTTCTTTCGGTTCCATCGCGAGCGCTGCAGTGAGAAACCCATCAGTAACAAAATTAAGCCATATGATTTGCGACGCAAGTAGCGGAAGTGGGTACCCAAGCATCAAGGACATAGTGATCACCAGAACTTCTCCAAGACTGGTCGAGAAAAGATACAGAATGGCTTTCTTGATGGTTTTATAAATACTCCTTCCTTCTTCTACTGCTGAAACGATACTGCCAAAATTATCATCCAGCAGTACAATGTCCGCCGCCTCTTTTGCAACTTCAGTACCAATCTGACCCATCGCAACACCGAGGTCAGCAGCGACGAGAGATGGCGCATCATTCACCCCATCTCCCGTCATCGCAATAATATCTCCACTCCTTTTGTAGGCATTAATAATTCGTAATTTATGCTCTGGTGTCACCCGCGCAAAAACAGAAGTCGTCGCAACGCGTACTTTAAGTTCATCATCTGACATTTCGTCTATCATCGTTCCAGTTAAAATCTCATCACCCTCTCGCCATATACCTGCATCTTTCGCAATCGAACGCGCTGTTAGCTTATGGTCGCCCGTAATCATTACCACTTTAATGCCCGCTGACTGAGCACGCGCCATAGCGTCAGCAACCTCTGGTCGCAGAACATCCTGCATACCAAAAAAGACAGCAAAAGAAAGTTCTTGAATAGTTTCAGGAGAAAGAGGGCCCACAAATACATCTCGCACCGCAAGTGTCACTACTCGCAATCCGCGAGCAGACATTTCAGCAAACACTTTCTCCAACTCTTCTCGATCTTCACCATGCAGTGGATATCTCTCTCCTGAACGAATGATGTGAGTGCACAATGCAAGTATGGTCTCAGGCGCACCACTCACAATCAGAGATTGCTTCTCCGTATTCCCGTACACAACTGCGTGATACTTCAGATGATAATCAAAAGAAATCTCCGAAATAATTGGTGTCTGATTTATCAGAATATCTTTTTTAAAACCAATCTTCTCACCAAATACTCGTATCGCCGCTTCGGTCGGATCACCTGCAACGCGCCAACGTTTCTCCTCTTCAGAATAGAAGACCCGCGCATTAGCACTAATCGCAGATCGGAAGAGC
>JBBABN010000013.1:7466-18973 GCA_041657665.1 Minisyncoccota bacterium | reverse complement strand
AAGTGCTTGAGACGTTTTTTATGCCGAAATTTACAAAGGAAGATGTGGTAACGCTCGATCGTCGGCAGATTTATCTCTCGTTGATGATTGATGGCGTTGGTTCAGCGCCCTTCTCTGCGGTTACTATCCCGCCGATAGAAGCGCCACCAGTGTCGTATCGCGAACAAATCGTCGAGGCGTCGAGAGAACAGTTTACTGCGCCACGCGAAGGCGTAGAAAAAGCAGTTATTGATGAACTTGTCGAGAGTGCCGCTTCTCCTGCCCCATTTGATGCACGTATGAAGAAAAAACCTGTCGAACATTTTCCTCATCCTCCATTTCATCAACCGCTCCAGAAAGAGTCAGAAACACAAAAAGAAACCGAAGTGAGACATTTTGTTCCTCATCATCCTCACCAAACGACAACACCTCCTATCGTCACAACGAAGACGGTTGAAGATCTAAAAGCAATTTTACGTACGATGACAGAAAAGAATAGTGCAGAAAAAGAACATAAACATATACAGAACCAACAATCTTTAAAAGGAACACTTGCCGAAGTGATTGAAAAAAATATGCCCGCTTCGCCGGAGCTTCATCGAGGCGAGATGAAAGTGGCTCCGACGCCCGCAGGGGTCGGAGTCCCGACCGAAAGCGTCGGGAAAGAAAAAAAGCCGTTTGAAGTTCCCGAAAACACTCTTCGGAAAGTGTTGAAAGGTGAATCATAATAGTCCCATGCGCGCTGCCGGTCTGTGTATTATAGTCATTTTATTCTCTACACACATCGCATATGCGGCAGAACTGATAAACATTAATACTGCTGATGTCGCGCTTCTCGACACCTTGCCAGGCATAGGGTCAGTTATTGCAGAACGCATCATAAGCTATCGAGAAACGAATGGACTGTTTGCGTCGATACAGGATATTCAGAAAGTGAGTGGCATTGGTTCTGGAGTTACCTATACAAAAATCGAACCACTCATTACTGTTGGCGAAACGAATACATCAGGTGGTTCGAATACCGATACAGATGGAATCTCTAGCTCCACCACAACCCCAAGTACTCCTTCATCTTCAGGAGGAAGTACGGCGGTGTATACTCCATCACCTTCGACACTTACGATAGATGTAGGACCTCCTACTCAAGATGCGACTACTGAAGTGCCATTACTTTTTTCTGCTCGCGTGACCACTAAAGGTGGAACGATCGATTCGTCTGCACAAATCGTCTGGGGTTTTGGTGATGGTTCTTCAGCGACTGCTAGTTCGGTCAAGAAGACCTACTATTATGCTGGTACCTATCTCGTCGTGGTTACAGCGATCGACGGTTTAGCAACAGCACGTGATGAAATTGTGGTCACTGTACGACCAGTAGAGGTGCGTATTCTCGAGGTTCCTGGTGTGGGAATTATGATTATGAATGATGCAAATGAGCGACTCGACCTTTCTGGATGGGCGCTTTTTGCAGAAAAAAAATCTTTTCGTATACCCAATGGCACGGTCATTTTGCCGAAATCAAGCATTATTCTTCCTTCGGTCATTACTCATTTATCAACAGCGCCTGAAGTGACTCTCGCGTATCCGGATGGCAGTATCGCGGCACAATATGTGCCACAGAAATCTCCTGTGAGGGCCGTTGTGCAACCTTTCATACCCTCAACAAGTTCTAATGAAAAGAAGGTCGAGCCGATTATAAGCCAGGAAATATCAGTTCAAAAAAATGAAGATGCAGTAAGCGCCCCCACAGCTGCGACAGATTTCGTGGCTGTGGGGGCGGCATCGCCTGCTGCTTCGTCGAAGAAGCCGTCTCCTGCTGTAAATCTTCTAAAGTCCCCATGGACCCTTGGGTTTCTCGGCACGGTAATTCTCGCCGGCGGGGCGTTTATACTTCTGTAATGAAACAAGTACTCGACAGCATTCCTCGACAGGATCATGAAGCATGAGATGAAGCATCGAATTCTTATTTTTTCGCTCGCGTATTATCCGCATGTTGGCGGCGCTGAAGTCGCGCTGAAAGAAATCACGGATCGAATTTCTGACATCGAGTTTCATATGCTCACCTTAAATTTTGGCGGGGAGGCGAGTGAAGAAAAAATCGGGAATGTTTTTGTACACCGCATAGGGAACAACGCTTCATATCTTTCTAAAATATTGTTTATTCCGCGCGCCGCTTTCGCAGCGCGCGTTCTCCATCGTAAACAGTCGTTCGACGGCGCGTGGACGATGATGAGTTATATGCTTTTTCCAATCGTCTTGCTCCGAATTATGGGTTTACGAAACCCATATGTGCTGACTCTACAAGAAGGCGATCCTTGGGAGCATATGTTTAAACGCTGGTTCATTCTCCCATTTCGACCGCTTCTTTCTGTTGGTTTTAAGAATGCATCAGCGGTACAGGCGATTTCAACCTATCTCGCACAATGGGCGAAGAAAATGGGCTACCAAGGCGAAGTTTCTATAATTCCAAACGGCGTCGACACCGCGCGCTTCGCAAGTGTCAAGCACTCGGTGTTTGACAACATGACAACGCTCGTCACGACTTCTCGTCTGGTGCATAAAAATGCAATTGATGATGTCATTCGTGCGCTCGTCTTTCTTCCAGTGTCAGTGAATTTTCTTGTCATTGGTACAGGACCAGATGCAGATGACCTTATGGAACTCACACACGAACTCGGAGTAGAAACGCGTGTTGAATTTCTCGGGCACATTGATCATGGCCAATTACCGCACTATCTGCATAATTCAGACATCTTTATTCGCCCTTCGCGTTCTGAAGGTATGGGTAATTCATTTATTGAAGCGATGGCAGCAGGATTGCCGGTTATCGCGACACAAGAAGGTGGTATCGCGGACTTTCTCTTTGATGCGAAACGCAACCCCGATAAACCAACAACTGGCTGGGCAGTGGATAAGGACTCGCCCGAACAAATTGCGGAAGCAGTGCAATACATTCTTGAACATCCCGATGAAGTAATTCGAGTAACCGCGAACGCAAAAAAGCTTGTGGCAGAGAAGTATGACTGGGACCTTATTGCCAAGCAAATGAACCATCTTTTTGGTACTATCATAGGCATATGAAAAGTATGAGAGTTGTCGTGACTGGTTCTGCTGGCGCACTAGGATCGCATATGGTTGAGCGATTAAAAGACGAAGGCCATTCTGTCATTGGTATCGATGCTTTTACTGATTATTATGATCCATCTGATAAACACCGAACGGCAGCAGAACTATTAAAGAAAGGAATAGAAACTCGCGAGGCAGACCTTGCCACAGCAGATCTTTCTTTGTGTATTTCAAATGATACGGAATTTATTTTGCATTTTGCGGCGCAACCAGGAATTTCAGCAACAGTTTCTTTTGAAACATATGAAAGAAATAATATTCTGGCGACCGCACGATTATTGGAATTTGCAAGCAAACTTCCTAAATTATCCGGACTCATTTTTATATCAACATCATCGGTTTATGGGATACAAGCGGTAGGAAATGAAGAGAATGAGCCACGTCCGACTTCTTTTTATGGAGTAACGAAGCTTGGTGCTGAGCAATTAGTTCTTTCATACTCTCGACGCGATATTCTCCCTACTGCAGTTGCACGCCTCTTTTCCGTCTATGGTGAACGCGAGCGACCTGACAAATTATTTCGCAAACTAATTGCTGCAATAGATACTGGCATGTCAATTCCTCTCTATGAAGGCAGTAGGGAGCATCGACGAAGCTTTTCATATGTGAAAGACATCATAGATGGTTTGTCAAAAATGATTGAGCAATGGGACAAATGTCGTGGGGAAATATTCAATCTCGGTACTGACGAAACACATACTACTGGCGAAGGTATCGACTTGATTGAAAAAATTATGAACAAAAAAGGCAAATATGTTTTGACACCGCCTCGGTCGGGTGATCAGAAAGAAACTGCAGCAGATATTTCAAAGGCACGTTTAGTGTTGGGATATGAGCCGAAAGTATCTCTTGAGGAAGGTCTCACTCATGAAGTTGATTGGTATCGTAGTATTCATCCTTAAAATATGCGTTTAATTATTGCCACACCTCTGTATCCACCAGAAATAGGTGGTCCGGCAACTTATGCGAAACTTCTTGAAGAAGGATTGTCTGGGAAAGGCATTGAAGTCGAATTAGTTAAGTTTAACGAAGTACGACATTTGCCGAAAATCATTCGCCACTACGCATATTATCGCCGCGTATTGAAAGCGGCGAGGGATGCAGATGTCGTTCTTGCGCTTGATCCGGTTTCTGTTGGATTGCCGGCAATGTGGGCTGCTAAGAAAGCGAAGAAGACTTTTGTAGTAAAGATAGTTGGTGATTACGCATGGGAACAAGGTCAACAGCGATTTGGCATTGCACAGAATCTTGATGAGTTCGTAAGGACACAAAAAGTACCATTTGCTGTGCGCTTTCTCAGAAAAATTCAGATATATGTGGCGCGAAATGCGACAAAGATTATTGTCCCGAGTGAATATCTGAAAGGCATTGTTGAAGCATGGGGAATTCCGAGCGGTGAAATCGTCGTGATTTATAATGGAGTAGAGATTCCTGCAAAAATTCCGACGCGTGAAAAAAATAATGAGGAATTTCTGATTGTGTCAGCTGGCAGACGTGTTCCATGGAAGAGGTTCGAGGCAATTGAACATGTTGCACAAGGACATCCAGAGTGGCGCGTCTTCATCGCTTCTGGACTTCCTCGTACAGAGATGCTCGGATGGATAAAGGCAGCAGACGTTTTTGTTTTGAATTCATTGTATGAGGGATTCCCTCATGTTCTTGTTGAAGCAATGACTCTTGGTGCACCCGTTATTGCAACAAATGCAGGAGGAAATAAAACGCTCGTTGTGAACGGAGAAACTGGCATTCTCATTCCTCCTGCAGACGATGTCGCTCTTGAACAGGCGCTAGTAATGATATCGAATGATCCTGATGCGGCTCAAGTGCGTGCTCTTGCTGCGCAAAAGCATATGAATAACTTTTCACTTCCACATATGTTAGATGCTACTGCGTGGTTTCTTAAATCCTTATGAAAGTACTCTTCATTTCAAATGATCCAACGATATTCGATGCTAAAAGTGCGGTGCGTGCACGTATGTGCGCCTATGCGGCGAAAATGGAAGAGTTACACATTCTTTCTTCCGCTGGACGCGACGCGAGAGAAGAACAAGACGGGAATCTTTTTCTTCATCCTGTGCATACGCCAAAACTCTTTCGAGTGCTCACGCTCGCCAAGCGAGCCCGCAAGATTATTCTCGAAAAGGGAATTGAAATCGTTTCAGCGCAAGATCCTTTTGAACATGGGCTCGCGGCACTTCGCGCAATTTGCGGCACACAAGCGAAATTACATATCCAAGTGCACACGGATTTTCTCTCTCTTTGGTTTACGAAAGGGAATATGCGTATGGCACTTTTAAATCGCTATCGTCAGCATCTCGCCGATCGTGTATTACCTACCGCGGCCGGTATTCGAGTTGTATCAGAAAGAATAAAGAAGTCTCTTGTTGAACGTTACCGTTCTCGCATTAATGAACCGTCAGTCATTCCGATTACTGTCGATGCTACCGTGCCTACCCAAGTGTCACTGCCTGAACATCCATTTACGTTCGCGCTTATTGCTGTTGGACGATTAGAACCAGAAAAGCGTATTGAAGATATTCTTGAGGCACTCAAAATTGTTAATAAAAGTTACTCGATGGTCGGTCTTTTTATCGTTGGAGAAGGCCGTGAACGCACACGACTGGAGCGGAGAGTGCGTTTCCTCGGGCTTTCAGACAGGGTTATATTCCTCGGGAGTCGTCCTGATGCTTGGGGACTGATGCAGAGTGCCCAAACATTCATTCAGGCGAGCGCGTATGAAGGATATGGTCGCACGCTTATCGAAGCGGCACTCGCGAAGGTTCCCATTATTACGACTGATGTTGGTATCGTAGGGGAAGTGTTTAAAAGCAATATCGATGTTCTTTCTTCTCCTGTAGCAAATCCGACAGCGCTCGCGCTTAATATCACTAAATGCATTGAGGATACTTCCTTGCGACAAGAATTACCGAGACATGCTGAAGCCACTGCTCGTGAACATCTCTCGTTAGTTGGTGATTTGTCAACTCGTATTTCTGAAAATTTGGCACAAACACTAAAACATACATGAAATTACTCGTTGTTACCCAAACAGTCGATATTGAAGATCCAGTATTGGGGTTTTTTGTACGTTGGGTGGAAGAACTTGCGAAGCGAGTCGATTACGTCCAAGTAATTTGTCTTAGAGAAGGCGAACATACTCTACCAGAGAATGTTCGCGTTCATTCGCTTGGAAAAGAAAAAGGTGTTTCGCACATAAAATATATTTTCAATTTTTACACATGTATCTGGCGTCTTCGACACGACTACGACACAGTTTTTGTTCATATGAATCCAGAGTATATAGTACTAAGTGGTCTCTTGTGGCGTGTGTGGGGTAAAAATGTCGCATTTTGGTACAACCATCCGAAAAAGAACATACGCCTTTCTATTGCATCGTTGTTCGCTCGAAAGATATTCTATACATCTCCTTATGCTGCGACAGCGAAGATAAAAAAAGCGAAACGTATGTCCGCTGGTATCGATACTGAAGTATTTAAGTTACAGCCCGTAGTGCGTAATCGACAGGCAATCTATATACAAGGACGTATTATGCCAAGTAAACATATACAAATCGCCTGCGAATCACTGCGAATCATTCGGGAAATAATTCCAGCAGCGACACTTACTTTAGTCGGACCAGAAGACAGATCGTATGGGAAAGAATTACGAAAGCAATTTTCAGATCTAATTGAATCTGGAGCGGTATATTTTGCTGGTCCGAAGCAGAATACTGAGACGCCATCGCTCTTTTCGTATTCTGGCGTCTCAGTAAACCTTGCTGCTTATGGACATTTCGACAAGTCCGTACTCGAATCGATGGCATGCGAAACACCGGTTGTGCTCTCAAGTCAGGCATTTTCTGGGCTTGTTCCTCTTGAGTGGATTGTTCCTGAAAATGATCCACAAGCCCTTGCAGAGACGCTTATAAGACTTATGCAACTCTCAGACTCTGCTTATACAGTATTAGGAGCTCTTGAACGGTCGGAAGTCATACGGACACAGAGTCTTTCAGAACTGGCCGACTCACTCATGTACGAATTAGGGGCTAGTATGGCATCATAGAGTTGTATGGCAACAAAATCATTTCTACGACGAGAAGAATATAAAATGCTCGCACAGCTCTCTATCGATGGCGCCATTCTTGATGTTGGCGGTTCAAAAAAATCCGGGTATCACGAACTCATTAAAGGGAAACATACTATTACGACTGGAAACATTAATGAGGATTATGGCATTGATGTAGTCTTCGATGCGCAGGAATCATGGCCATTCGAAGATTCTTCGTTCGATGGCGTCCTTCTTATTAATGTATTAGAACATTTGTATCGTTACGATATTGCTATAGAAGAAGCTTATAGAGTGCTTAAAGAAGGAGGTGTTATTGCTGGTGTCGTACCGTTTGTGTTCAATGTGCACGGTTCGCCGAATGATTATTTCCGATATACCAAAAGTGCGCTACTAAAAATGTTCGGTGATCGAGGTTTTAAGGATGTGCGTATTGTAGAACTTGGTACGGGTGCGTTCAGTGTCATTTACCACTGTCTGCTCGGCTTTGTGCGTTTTGATTGGCTCGCGACGCCACTCATCGCATTTTTTGGAGGTATTGATAAATTAATTCTTCGTTTGAAACCAAATAATAAGATGTCAGCAAAGGAGATGCCTCTCGGGTATTATTTCGAAGCGGAGAAATAACATGGAACCAATAAAAATCTATGCTCCCGACCGTTATCGCGAGTCGAAATTGTTTACCCATGTCGAGCTACTTTTTCCGTTCTGGGGTGTGACGGCGAAAGAATCGGCGCCGTATGCACGCGCGGCATCACTTCAGCACCAGTATTCCAAAGATGATTTTTCACTCGTCGAGCGCATTGAGGATACCGACTATGTTCTGCTTCCCTACCCGTATGACCGTTTTATGGCAGTAAATCCGGCAAAAGTGGAAATGATTATAGAAGAGGCGAAGCGCGCTAAGAAACAGATTATTATTGATGGTTCCGGAGACATTGAACGCCCGATTTCAGTCACAAACAGCATTGTCCTACGCACTGGCCAATACCGATATTCTAAACAGCCAAATGAAATTACCGCGTCGTATCCGGCCGAAGATCTGCTCGAATCATATGCGGGCGGGACATTACAGGTGCGGAAGAAGTCTGAGAAGCCCTCAGTCGGCTTTGTGGGGTGGGCGAAAGTTCCTTTCAAAACACTTCTGAAGTTGTGGGTAAAGGAATTGCCGATTTCGCTCGCGGCGCTTGTGAGTAAAGAGATGGGTGCCGAACACAAGGGCATTCTTTTCCGTAAAAAAGCACTCGCGGCACTTGCAAAAAATACACGCATTGAACCGCACTTCATTGTGCGTGCGACATACTCCGGCCATGTGAAGACCGCACAGGGGGACGTGGCGGATAATCGGCGCGAATTCGTAGATAACTTCTTAGGATCGGACTATGCACTCTGTGTGAAAGGGGACGGGAACGTATCAGTGCGCTTCTACGAGGCACTCTCGCTCGGCCGCATTCCGCTCTTTCTCGACACCGCCTGCGTCCTACCCCTTGAAGACATCATCAATTATCGCGACTTCTGCATCTTCGTCGACTGGCGCGACGTCGAACGTATCGGCGACATTCTTGCCGACTTTCATGCGAAGCTCTCGCCGGAAAGGTTTGAAGATATGCAGCACAAAGCAAGGGAGGCCTTCGCGAACTATCTGCGTCCGGACGCGTTTTCAGTGCAACTTGCGCGTCAATTGCGCAGTTCTATTAAGAAAGCTACTGTGATATCCTGATTTTATAACATAAATTCTTCACATCCTTGTATGAATATTTTAGTTACTGGAGGGGCAGGATATGTAGGCTACAGCGTGACCCGTGCGCTCGCTCGCCAGTATCCGCAGTCTAAGGTGATTATCTTCGATAATTTCTTAAAGGGAAGATTGGAGAATATCGCCCTCATCCAGAGATATCCGAATGTCGTCATCGTTCCATGGGAGAAAGCCGATATCCGAGATGTTCAGAATGTCGAGGCTGTGCTTGACGAATTTCGTCCCGAGGTCGTCGTCCATCTTGCGGCAATTGTCGATGCATTCTCTACTAACCGAGAAGGTAAAGACATTGAGACAAATATTGTCAATAATATCTCTGCAGTCCGTTTAGCGGAATTGGGCAAACAGTACGGAGTGAAAACTTTCATATTCCAATCGACGGTGAGTCTGTACAGTAGAGGGGCCGACCTGACCGAAGATGCACCGAAAGAACCTCTTTCAGTGTATGGCAAGTCAAAACTCGAGGCAGAACGGGCTATTCTCAATCTTGACGATGCGGATTTCAATGCGTGCGCGCTCCGCTCTGCAACGATGGTTGGCTATAATCCGAGTTTTCGCTATGAGACCATCATCAATATGCTCTGTATCCGTTCGGTATACGGTATGCAGACCACACTGTTCGAAAGCGCGCTCGAGAATCCCAAAAGCTACCTTTCCCTTGATGATGAGGCCGCTGCCATCCTATTCGCGATCGAGAACATACGCGTGATGAAAGGGGAAGCGTTCAATGTCGTTTCGTTCAATACTGACCTCAATGAGGTTGTCGCCGCGATTGCAGAAACGGGTGTCACACCGCAGGTGCACATAGCGACGGAAAAAACGATTAATCAGCAGGTGTACACGGTGAATGCAGATAAGATCCGGCGTCTTGGCTTCACACCGACGGGTACGGTACGGGATGTCGTGCATAATATGATCGAGGGCATTCACATACGGGAATATTCTTCCGACGGTATCGTGAACAAATTGAAACGGAAGATATCTAACGCCTTCCGATTGCCTTCAAGAAACCAATGACAATGAAAAAAGCCGAGCAAAAGCCGGGGCCTCTGACCCACTGTCAAATAACGGGCTCGAAGGATCTGTTCGAGGCCATAGACCTCGGGTTCCAGCCGTCCGCAGGCGCGCTCCTCTCCAAAGAAGGGCTGCGTGAATCGGAAACGCACTACCCACTCCGGCTCATGATCTCGCGGACATCGGGTCTCGGCCAACTCGACTATGTCGTCGACCCGAAACTCCTCTTCTCGACGACCGAGTACGTTTACCGTACGGGAATATCTCAGCCGCTCCGCGTACATCTGAAGGCGCTCACCGACCAGATAACCGAGACGCTCGCGCTCCCTAAGCGCTCTTTCTGTATTGACGTGGGCAGCAACGATGGGACGCTTCTCACTGGGTTCCGGACGCAAGGTATGCGAGTACTCGGCATCGAACCGACGAACATGGCGAAGATAGCGCGGAAGGAGAATCGAATACCGACCCTGCAGGCGTTCTTCAGCGAAGCGGTTGCGAAGGATGTAGCGAAGAAGCATAAGTGCGCCGATATCATCACGTTCACGAACGTGTTCGCGCATGTCGCGGACCTTCATGGCGTGATGCGCGGCCTCGTACACCTCCTCAAGAAGGACGGTGCCATCATCACAGAGAGTCAGTACCTGCTCGAGGTGCTCGAACGCAATCAGTTCGATCAGATCTACCATGAACATGTCCGCATCTACAGCCTCAAGTCGCTCGTAAAGCTGTTTTCTCTCTACGGCATGGAAGTGTTCGATGCATACCATATAAAGACGCGCGAAGGCAGTATCCGGATCTACGCAGGATGGAAAGGCAAGCATGTCGTACGCCCAAGCGTGAAGCGGCTGCTCGCAGTAGAGGAGAAGGCTGGGCTCTTCTCTCCGGTCGCTTGGGCGAAGTTCCGTGCTCGGGTGGGTAAAAGCAAGACGCGTTTCCTCGAGCTCGCGCTCAAGGCGAAGAAAGAGGGCAAGCTCTTGGTCGCCGACTCGTGTCCGACTCGCGGCGTGGTCGTGATGAACTACTTCGGCCTCGCCCCCGACCTCGTGCCGTATATCGCGCAGCTGCCGAAGACGGAGAAGGTGGGGAAGTACATGGCCGGCACGCATAATCCTATCGTCAGCAACGAGGTCATCCTCAAGGACAAGCCCGACTACATCGTCATTCTCGCGTGGCACTTCGCCGACTACATCATAAAGAATTGGCGAGCCGCCGGTGTGAAAGCGAAGTTCGTCATTCCGCTTCCGGATTTTCAGATTATTGATTGAGAGAAGGAACAAAATCGCTATGCGGAAGATACCTCTTTTCAAATCATACATATCATTGCGTTCTATCTGGAACGTCTGTACGCTCCTGCTCAAGTCAAACTACGGGACGTACCTCGGCGAAGGGCCGGAAGTAAAGGCCTTTGAAAAAGAGTTTGGAGAAAAATTCGGATTTGAGCATGTCGCAGCAGTCAACTCATGCACGTCAGCGCTTGAACTGGCATATGAACTTGCCGGTATCAGCGAAGGGGATGAAGTCATCATTCCTGTGTTGACACATCCCTCATCGGGCCTTCCTGCAGTCCATA
>JBBABN010000013.1:4656-7444 GCA_041657665.1 Minisyncoccota bacterium | reverse complement strand
AGTCCATAGGAGAGCCAGTATTGTGTTTGCGGATATTGACTCCGATCTCAACGTCAGTGTTGAAGATGTCAAGAACAAAATTACACAAAAGACTAGGGCTATAGTTTTTGTTCATTTTGGTGGTAATAACAGAGGGCTTAAGGAACTGCTCGAACTCGCAAAAGAAAAGAATTTGATCCTCATAGAAGATGCCGCTCAAGCCGTCGGTTCGGATTTCTGGGGCAAAGCCGATTTTACTTGCGTGTCTCTGCAAGCCATAAAGACGCTCACATCAGGCGACGGAGGCTTCTTGATTTGCAAAGATAAAAACCTGCACGAAAAAGCAAAAAGATTGCGTTGGTTCGGGTATGACCGAGAACTGAAACAGAAGCTTGGAGATACGGACCTCGTTGAAGCGGGATATAAATACCATATGAGCGATATTACAGCGGCTATAGGTAGGGGTAATCTCAAATCTATAGATACGGTTATTGCTCATCGCAAGAAGCTTGGTGCTGAATATGCGAAGCACAACATTCCCTCGTCAATATGGTTTGCTCACACTCTCTCGCCGAAACGCGAGGGGCTTATGAAATTTATGAAAGAGAACGGAGTGCATACCGGTGATTATCATTACCGAAATGACAAATATACTATCTTTGGGGGTAGGAAAAAACTGCCGAATATGGATGCGCTCGAGAACCAGTATCTTCTTCTTCCTCTGCATCACGGCGTGTCGGTAGAGGAAGTGGGGAAGATTTGCAAACTCGTGCGTTCTATTCCTTAAAGAAAACCATATGCAATATAAAAATCCAGTTGAAATAAAATCTTCGTACGGCCAAAACGATATCGGCAGGACCTTTTACGATTTGGTTTTGAAACATAAGCCAAAAAAAATAGTCGAGATTGGAGTCCTGTATGGATATTCCACCGTGGCTATGGCTATGGCACTCGATGAAATCGGCGAAGGGCATATCTACGCGTATGACCTTTTCGAAGATTATCAATTCAATCATTCGACGATGTTGGAGACGCAGGCTAATATCGATCAGTACGGACTCTCACAGTATGTGACGTTGTCGAAAAAGGATTTTAAAGAATGGCTGAAACATCCAGAGGATTTTGACTTTCTCCATGTGGATGTGTCAAATCACGGTGATACAATCAGAGATTTGTACGCTGCAATAAAAGATCGAGTCGATCGCGGGGCAATTGTCATTTTTGAAGGTGGCGCGACGGGAGAACGGGATCAAATTCCGTGGATGATGAAATACAGGTTTCCAAAGATAATCGATTCGGGTGTTCCATACGAAGTAATAAATGAAAAGTTCCCATCATTATCTATGATTAAAAAAGTATGAAAAAATTAGCAGTTGTTGCGAGTGGTTGGCATTTTTCATCTACATTTTATGAGCAAATTGCCAAACAAAAAATACCTCCAGGGTGGGAAGTAGATCTATTCGTCGTCTCTCACCGAGACCCGCAGTACTCTGAAAAAGAAAAAACAGTACCTCTCTCACTTCTTGGATTTACTCGTCGAGAACTATACGACCGTATTATGTATCGAAAAATTGCCACTGTCCCTGAAATAGAAGCTCTTGGTTGGCACTATATGCTTGAGCCAAATACGATAGGTGATTTAGGGTGTTCAAATCAATGGCTTGAAAAATATGACTATAAAAAATACGATAAATTTCTTTTTACTCACGACGATAATTTCATTTTAACAGATGAGGTGTATCTCGATATTCTCCCACAAGAGGATTGGTTAATCCTTACAAATTCAACAGGTCATGCACAAAGGCGACTGCGACAATGGCTTCACTTACCCAAAGAATTCTCCCCGCGCGGATCATTCGAGTTCTATACGCGCGAGATGCTTGAGTACATGGGAGGGAAATTTGATTTGTCTGACACAAAGCTCACTCGAGAAGGAGAAGTGGACAGTTATCAGTCCCTTGGGGACTTAAGCGAATGGAACACAGTGATGCATCCTTTATTGCGACTGATTGATGAGAAGAAGCTTCATCCACACATTAAGGCGATGTCGATATATTACCGCATGAGTAGGTACTGTTTAGAAGGTGAACGTGGGTTTATTTCTAAAACAGAGTGGTCGAACACCAAAGAGGAGGAACGTGGGCTCGATGCTGTTGAGGCGTATTATGCAAAACAAAAATCATGAAGCTCGTCCATCTTGCTACAGCGTGAATACTGAGCAACTAGTCTACGTAATCCAGATCCTCAATATGTGCGAACAGTTTGCGTTGCACAGTGTGGGCAAGAGGCTTATTTTAGCCGGCCAAAAGGAATACTAGACGCATATCGTTTCATTAGTATCCTATTGAAAGAAGGCTTATTCTCTGCTATAATTTACTTAGATTCGGACTCGTTCTTTAATATTCATCATAATAGGTCTTCTCAAGGAAAGGAAAACGGGATGATGACTCACAATTTTGTTATGATAGTTCAGAGGTCAAAGTACCCACAAATGGGTCCTCTCTATCTATCGAACGCGCTTCGATTCTTCGATATCGATACTCACATGATTGGAAGCGATGCGACCACTGATGAGTTAGATCAACTGATCGGAAGGGTCAATCCAATCGCCATTGGTTGCTCGGTCATGACTGCTCCGGAGATTGCGCAGTTTATCGCGCACTCGCTTCATGTACAAGAAAAGTACAATAAGCATCGGAGGAGTACACTTCCGGTCATCTGGGGGGGTATGCACTCAACAATCGTTTCGAAACAAACGGTCGTTGAACCATATATTGATTTCGTGGTTTCCGGCGAAGCTGAGATTACA
>JBBABN010000013.1:0-4646 GCA_041657665.1 Minisyncoccota bacterium | reverse complement strand
ACGGTAACTCCGTCACGACTCGATAATTATCATCCTGACTGGGGTGGTGTCGATGTTAACAAATACTTGTTTCCGGAATCGCACAGTGTTCATGCTACTTTCGATGCCGAGAGTGGCAAAAAGAATGTGTTCTATTACCTGCTTTCTTCTCGCGGATGTACCTACAAATGTAACTTTTGCTGGGAGTCGGCAAGAACTGCGGCACTCCGAGCTGAACAGGAGAGATACGGTATCAAAGAGGATCTGTCTTGGCGGTCTCACTCATTGAGTTGGGTTAAAGAACAGCTTGATCTCGTCGGTGTGGCTCTGGCTCAATCTGGCCGGACGATGGATGGGGTCGGTTTATGGGATGACATGATCTTTGGGCGGGGGAATAATCCTGCACATGCTGATCGTGCGCATTCCATTCTTTCTCTCATGCGAGACAGAACCTTCGGCTATCTTCTCGAGGCGAGAGCTGACCAACTGATCCGACGGACCGATCATTGGAACAGAAGTGTAGGACGAGAAGCCGATCTTTATCGTTTCCTGAAGGATACTGGCTGTATGCAGGTCTTTGTGGGGACGGAGTCGGCCAATCAGGTGACCCTTAACATGATCCAGAAAGGGACGAAGGTCACTGATTACAGGCGACTGGTTGAACTTTCGCACGGTGTTGGTTTGCCTCTTCGTTTCTCGATGATCGTCGGTTTTCCTAACGAGACCGATGTCAGTGTCAATCAGACCCTGGATTTCATTGAGGAGCTCGAGGATGAACCGTTTGTATCGGTTTCAGGACCGAAACTCTTCACTCCTTATCCAGGAGTGCCTCAATTCGAAGCGGCGGTTGCCCGAGGACTTGTGGTTCCGACTGATACCCTCGGTTGGGCTTACTTGGACCGCTATGCGGACTACCGGAGTGTCTATCCTTGGCTCGAGGAGAACCTGAGTCCAACCACTCTACGGCGAATAGACGGATTCTTCCAGGCGGTTTCACCCGAGAAGAGACATGTGGTGGACGAGAAGCGTGTCCGAGAGATGATCCGAGGGCATTAGGATGAATTTTGGTTATATAGAGCCTCGCGACTTTAGTTGCGAGGCTCTTTTCTTTTAGACTTTCCCATTCCCTTGAAACCTGAAGTTTTTCTTGTTAGTTTTAATTTAATATGGCCATCAAAGACATTTATATTCGTAAACAATGAAGATTCTATATCTTGCGAATGCGCGTATTCCGACTCCTCGCGCCTACGGACTTACAATAATGAAGACTTGTGAGGCATTTGCTCGTGCTGGAGCAGAGGTAGAACTCATCACACCAACGAGAAGATATAAGACTCCTGGCGATGTGTTCGCCTTTTACAAGACCGACAAGAATTTCTTGTTCACTATGTTGTCTACCCCAGATTTCCTCCACTTTGGAAGTATTGGATTTCTTATTTCAGCGACTTGGTTCGCAGAGCGCGTGCGTTGGCTAAAGTCCTTTAGAGAGGCTGATGTGATTTGTTCACGTGATGCTCTAGTGCTTGTTCAATATCTACTACTAGGTAGAAAGATAATTTTTGAAGCTCATTCTCCTCCTTCACTTATCTTTAAGATTGTTGCACGACGTGCATATCGCGTTGTATGCATTTCAAAAGGATTAATGGATGCATATATAGCTGCAGGAGTTCCATCAGAAAATATTATTATCGCACCGGCTGCGGTAGATGATCATTTTTTTGATAACGTTCCTATGCGAGATGACGCGTGTATTCAACTCGGTCTCCCTATATCAGCAACTATCGTGTTGTATACAGGTCATCTGTACCTCCGTAAGGGTGCTGGTATACTTGCGTCCGCAGCCACGCTTCTGCCAAATACAAGTTTCTTTTTTGTTGGTGGTACAGAAGAGGACATCCTCTCTCTTAAAAAGAGATGGGGGAATGAGGCAAATATCCAGATTGTTGGGCATGTCGCTCATGAAAGGGTCCCTTTTTATATGAGAGCTGCCGACGTACTCATTTTGCCGAATTCTGGAAAAGATGAAGATTCTGCACGGTACACTTCGCCACTGAAACTTTTTGAATATATGGCGAGCGGGAAGCCGATCGTTGCCTCTGATTTGCCTTCACTTCGTGAAATATTATCAGAAAAAAATGCATTTTTGGTAGAGCCAGATAATCCTGAAGCTCTTGCAGAAGGCATTCGTTACGTTCTTACACACCCGGAGGAATCGAAGGAGCGCGCGATGCAGGCGCTTGAAGACGTGAAGTTCTACACTTGGAAATCACGCGCAAAGAGGATGCTTGATTTCATAAAACTATGAAGAATTTTGCTACTGTTTTTATGTACCATCCTATATGATTAAGACTTTTCTTAAGAAAATGCTTGGCCGGGGGACTTTCACGAGCTATTCGCAGTTCGGAGAGGACGCCGTTCTAAATAAAATTCTTCCTGATAAGGGATTTTATGTGGATGTTGGTGCCTATCATCCTCATCTTTATTCAAATACCTATGCTCTATATAAGAAGGGGTGGAGAGGGGTCGCAATAGATCCAAACCCGAAGATGAAAAAACTCTTTGCAGTATTCCGTCCACGCGACCATTTCGTGAATGTGGCTATCGGAACGGACAAAGAGATGACCTATTTTTCGTTTACGGATGGCGCATACAATACTCTGAATCCAGAAAATGCGCGCGAACATGAGAAAAAAACAAAGCTTATCTCGCGAACACGAATACGATGTGCCCCCCTGCACACGTTCCTAATCGGAATAGAAAAGATAGATTTCCTCAATATAGACGCAGAAGGGCAGGATGTAGAAATACTGGAAACATACGACTGGAAGATCCATCCTAAGGTCATTGCTGTGGAGGGAGAGGCACCAATTCTTGAATCGAAGGGATATCAGATGGTTGGTAAGGCTGGGCTGACGAACATATGGAAATTAAAATGAATACTAAGGCCTATCATTATTTACAAAAAGGAGAAGGGTCGTGGTGGTATCGCGGAAGAGAAGCGATAGCGGAGCGGATGTTGCACAACTTAGTGCGTACGGAGGGTGCTCGCGTTCTTGATTTTGGCGCCGGTTACGGAGCGATGCATACGCTACTTAAGAAGTATGGTAGCGTCGACGCTTATGAAGTGGAGCCGACAGCAGCTGAAGGGTGTCGTACACGCGAATACACACATGTGATGACTGTGGATAATGAGTTGGTACAAACGCCAACTTACAATCTTATTGGTGCGTTCGATGTGCTTGAACACATAAAGGATGACCGTGCGACGCTTCGTATGCTCTATGAACTTCTCAAACCAAACGGAGTCTTTATCGCAACTGTACCCGCTTGTCGTGCATTATGGAGTGCACATGATGAACTCCATCATCATTTCAGGCGCTATTCTCGGCCTGAGATTCTGAAATTATTTACAGACGCTGGTTTTGTGGATGTACGCGCGAGCTATTGGAACATGATATTGTTTCCCGTTGTATATGTCCTACGTCTCATTGGTCGCGGAGGTGGAGAGGGATTAACTCCACCAGTGTTTATCAACTGGATTCTCACCGCGCTCTTACTTATTGAATCAAAAGTTGTGCCTTTTCTGACGCTTCCTTTTGGGGTAAGCGTTGTTATTGTAGGGAGAAAACCCTGAACATATCTGCTATGCTTTCACACATGTCCCTTCCTCGCGCTTTGATCTGGATTATTAGTGTGTCGCTTGCGCTCCATCTCTTTGGTCTTGCTATTGTTATAATTGTTAGTGGCCCGAGTGTGCTCTCGTTTGGTGATGGTGTGTTGTATCTAGAGCTTGCGCGTAATCTGAAGGATGGTCTTGGTTTCGTCTCTCTACAGACGAATGGGCTCACTTCAGAGGTATTCCGCGCTCCTGGGCTGCCGCTCCTGCTGGAGCCGTTTGTGGGGAGTGTTAACGGTCTACTTGTCTACTTCACTTTATTCACCACTGTCGCGTCGGTAGTGCTCCCGCTCTGTACGTGGCGTATTGCACGAGAATTCTTAAGTGACCGTGCTGCGTTCATTGCGGCTGGTATTGTGGCATTCGAGCCAGTCGCGATTTTTTTTAGTTGGTTTCCGTTTGGAGAAATACCGTTTCTTATTTTTACTCTCATCGCGATAACACTATTTATTGAAACATCACATTGTGAAAGAAAGTTTTCGCGCTTTGTGTTCGCTGCCGTTGCTGGATTATTCGCTGGTTATGCGATACTTATCCGTCCCGCGAATGCGCCGCTCTTTTTTGTCGGAATTATTCTCGCCGTCCTACTTTGGTTCAAGAAAAAAGAATTCATCATCCGACTCATTGTATTGTGCACTGCTCTATTTGTTGTCTTGATCCCTTGGTACACGCATGTACATGCGATTACAGGAACGTATTCACTCTCGGGGAATGGGTGGCGCAACGTCTATACTGACTATCTCGCTAGTTTGCGATCAGTGAAGAATGTTTCGAGTTATGACACCGAACGTGCGTATCTGAAGGATAAAGGAAGCAAAGAACTTGGTTTATCTGATCGTTATGATCTCAATAATCCTGCGAATCAAGCGTTGTTGCGTCAAGTGTCTATTCAAGAACTCACACAAAATGTGGTTGTAGTTCTGCGACTTGAGCCAATGCTTCTTCTCTCGTTTTTTACAAATGATGGATATTACTACAACGCTGCACGTGT
>JBBABN010000012.1:0-22335 GCA_041657665.1 Minisyncoccota bacterium | reverse complement strand
AAACGATCACTAATGTAGCGAGAAGAGAGTTCAACTGCAGCGACGATGGCACCGTCGGTAATACGCACACCGTGGAAAAGTTCATACTTATCGCGCAGTCCGCGTAGGATAGCAATACCATCTTCAACTGAAGGCTCTTGTACAAATACTGACTGGAAACGGCGAGTGAGCGCGGCATCCTTCTCAATATATTTTTGATATTCCTTAATAGTCGTCGCGCCGATGATACGAATATCGCCACGCGAAAGCGCTGGTTTCAACATATTCGATGCATCGAGAGAACCTTCTGCGCCACCAGCGCCAACGAGCGTATGGAGTTCATCGACAAAGAGAATCACCTTCCCTTCGGCGCGTTCGACTTCTTTCATTACATTCTTCATTCGTTCTTCGAATTCACCACGATATTTCGTACCGGCAATCATAAGACCGAGATCGAGTGAGAGAAGTTCTTTGCCTTTCAATGATTCTGGAACATCTCCTGTTGCCATACGTGCAGCGAGTCCTTCAGCAATCGCTGTCTTCCCTACTCCTGCTTCACCAATAAGCACCGGATTGTTCTTGGTGCGACGTGAGAGAATCTGAATCACGCGGTTAATCTCAGAATCCCTACCAATGACAGGATCAAGTTTATTCTCTGCGGCAAATTTAGTGAGATTGCGCGCATACTTGGTGAGTGCACGGAATTGCTTCGGTTCAGTACTGTGACCCTCTTTCGAATTTCTCAATTCTTTCAGAATGGCGACTGCCGCTTGTTGAGTTATCGAGAAACGCGCGAGAATATCTGCAGCTCCACCCGGATGTTCAATAACCGCAAGGAAAAGATGTTCGGTACCAACGAAAGAGTCATTCATACGCGCTGCAATTTTTCCTGAGGTTTCCAGTGCTTGCGCGAGGTCGGGAGTGAGATATATCTGGTAAGCAGGCGAAAGCACCGCTGAACTCTCGGGCGATTCAAGATGTTCAATCACGGAATCTGCAAGAAGAACGGCGTCAATCTCCATACGGTCAAGTATCGAAAACACTAAAGATTCTTCTTGAAGCACGAGTGCAGCGAGCAGATGGAGTGGCGACACATGATTCTGTCCGCGCTCTATCGCAAGCTCGTGCGCGCGACGTACTGCTTCTTTTGCTTTTGCGGTGAAATTATTGAATGGCGGCATACGCAAGAAATAGTAAGTGTACTTATGACGAAACTTTTGGAGCTGTCGAAGTCGCTGAGAGAAGTGTGTTTATTTTACTTGCGGATATAAGAAGTCCTGGTGTTACTCCTGCACCGATACCAATGAGATTACCCGAAAGATCAACTGCTGCACTTCCTGCACCAATATCTGGCAAGGTGGTATAAACTCCCTTATCGTTCACGCGCGCGACAATACCGGTCGCAGCAGAACCATCTGCTCTTATTGCGAGAACGGTCTGTCCAAGTTTCAAGCTGTTTGGTTCAACTAATGTTGCCGTTGCCAATTTCGGCAATGTTGCATCATCCGCGAATCCGTAGACGGTGACACCTCCATCTTTGCGAGCGAGTGACGCGACAGTATATGATCCGTCTGAAAATCCGATAAGCGCCTGCTTCGGCAACGCTTCTTGTGATGCAGTCGCGACGACACGCGATTTCGCGAGATACGTACCAACCGACACGGGAGGAGTTGAAGTACCCGTACTAAACGTGTAGATAAAAACGGCACGCGTCGCACTCTCCCCGAGAGCTGTCGTAACCAAATCTTGATTAGAAGGAGCAGGCGACTGAATAATTGCCGCAGGAGCAGCCTGAGCGACTGTCTCAATAGTTCTTTCCACTACACGATTTACCGTCTGTGTAACAAACGCTGGAGAACTATCGAGAAGCGAAACCGTTAAAATACCCGTCGCGACCGAGGTCACGAAGTTCACAAGAATAGTGAGCAATATGAGCTGTGATTTGGATAGTTCTTCGATATTCATATAGGTCTATAATGCTACCCTTGGACTCTAATGTCAACTCTATCAACGTATGAATGTAACTGCCTGTATGAGCGCTTTAGCAAATCGATATAAAGACCGTGGGCGGGTGTTCGGACCCCACGAAATACGGAGGGTTGCACGAGCACGATCCCTGTCTCCCGTTAGTACAAAGACTGCGCGAGACCCTTCTTCAGAATCTGTTTCGCATGCGCTTCGTGTCGAGACCGCGAAGCCAGCTTCGTCGAGAAGAGCGACCAGATAGTCAGTATCTTTGCCGGGGAAAGAGAGGTTAAGAATATTCGGCGCTTGTCTGTCTGCTTTAGAAGCTTCATTAATAAGCACTCCAGGAAGTTTCTCCAAAATAACTTTTGTGAATTCTTTTCTCTCTTTTTCAGCAATTGCACAGAATTTCTCACGGCCCAGCGCGGCGGCGCGAAGCGCCGCCGCGAACACTTTCGCTAGTTCAGGCGATTCGCTCCCTGGACGTACTCCCCTTTCTTGTCCGCCACCACGATAGAGTGGTTCGAGAGGAATGGTCTGATGTGCAACTAATATACCCATACCGCGTGCAGTACTCACTTTCGAAATATCGAAGGTGAGTATATCTGCGCCGAAATGTGCCCGAGTTATTTTTTCAGTAAGTGGAGCCTGGCTCGCATCGACATGCAGCACTATCCCTCGCTTCGCTCGGGATGGCTCGCGCAGAACGCTCGCCACCTCTCGCGTATTCCATATAACCCCAGTCTCCCCACAGACCGCATCCATACTGATTAATTTCGTCTCTGGGCGCAACATCTTTTTTAATTTTTCGCAGTCAACACGATCTTCTGTAATCGGAAGAGCTTCAACATCGATTCTTCGTTCGCTCAGTAATTTCATATTTTCAACAATCGATGCGTGCGCACTCGGTAAATACAGCACATGATCTCCTGCTTGAGCGACACCAAGAATAGCGAGTGCATTCGCTTCGGTTGCACTGCCAGTGAAGATAATATCGTTCGTCTGTACTTCAACGAGGAGTGCGATTTCGCGACGCGCTCCCTCGAGCTGCTCTCGGGATCTTCGACCTTCGGCATGTGGCGAAGAAGGATTGCCACTCATTCCCGCGGCACAATCGAGATAGATTCGTTTCGTGAACATGTGTTACTTTTGTTTTATAAGCTCGTAATCGTTCGGGAAAAGATATTTGGCGATATTGAAGATACCGTACGCCATAAAGGGCGCAGCGAGCACATCGATTGAATAATGAGTATGAGCAAGGAGCACAGAGACACCAAGAACGAAAGACAATATTAGAAGCAAATTGCGCTCGCCTGGTTTATTCCAGAAGATGAGTGCCATAAGAAATGGCATACCCGTATGCCCCGAGAAGAAGAATCCTGTCTGGAAATTAAGATACGAATAAGTGGCGTCGAAGAAGCCAGTTCCTAACCCTATACTGTCAGGATAGATACCCATATGAGTGAGTGAAATAAACAACGAGCGAACCGCAATAAAGAGCGCTACGGTCTTAAGAGTAAAGAGAAGATAACGCGGTCTCACATAAATAAGAAATAACACACCAAGAACAATAGCGACCAGTGCGATTTCGACAATAATAAAACTAAGGTCAACAACCGGAAGATTATCGAGCAGAAGATCTCCAACATACACTGATGTTGGGCGCTCTAAATAAATAAGCGCATAGATGTTCGCAAAGTGTTCAAATATAAACGAGAAGCCGAGCAACACGAATGCTGTGACGAGCGAATATAAATTCTCGCATTCAAATAAATCTTTGAACGTAAAGGCGTCTTTATGTGGCATAGCAATACTAGAAGTGTACCAGACATTGACAGCACAAGGTATGTTTGCTACCATGGGTATATCAACCAGCGCTGGATCCAGAGAAGTGGGATCGAGCTTCTATCTTCGGCTACTGATTTGATACCTTAGTCACACAATATCTATCATTCATTAGTATGAAAGAAGGAACAGTCATCAAAAAGAACGAGAAGGGATTCGGCTTCATCAAAGTTGCCGGAGAACCTGATGGTTCTAAGGACCTTTTCTTCCATTCCAATGAGCTTAAGAACATTTCGTTCGACGAGCTCCAGGAGGGAGACAAGGTCAGCTTTGAGGTCGGCGACAGCCCAAAAGGCCCAAACGCCCTCAACGTCAGCAAAATCTAATACTTAGATTTGCAAGAAAAAGCCCCGCTTCGGCGGGGCTTTTTCTATTCGTTTTCTTATTCTGTCGTTACGCCATCAAAATGCTCTTCGTGTTCGTCTGCTTTCGTCGCTTCTACGACACCATCTTTGTGATTCGGCGGAGCGTAAATCGTGTAGAGTTTCAAAGCGTCAGAACCCGTGTTAATAACATTATGTCGAGCGCCTTCCGGTACTATCACTGCATCGCCATCTTTCACTTCGTGCTCTACCCCATCAATAACAACTTTTCCTTGTCCTGATTCAAAACGAAAGAATTGATCGAGTTGATGCACTTCTTCGCCAATCTCATCCCCTGCTTCGATACTCATCAAAACTAACTGATGATGCTTCGCGGTATAAATGACACGCCTATAATCGCTATTATTCTTCGTCTCCTCTTCTATATGTGTTATGTATCCTTTCATAGTTAAAAGTATAACATGCGTTAAGATCTCGAATTGGGTTTCGGCCATTCGATAAACGAGCCGGCTTTAAGTTCCATATCATCTGCTTTACGCACATAGCGCCAATTCCTTTTCGGGACGAGATCGTAATACGGAAGCTCGTCGAGCGCGTCAGCGACTTCCCAGAGATCTTTTTCCGCAGTTATCCAGTCGGTACCGAAGCGTTGCATATCGAGCGGTTTCGAATATTGTTCGAGCACCTTCTCTCTCGTCTCGTTGATAAACCATTCGTGGAAATACGAGAGTGCGAGCTCACGCGGTGTGCGATAGATCGGATCGCGAAACCTGAGGCAGGCGTGATTCGTCTTACTTATCGCGCCCCACATCCCGCCGCGTTTATAGAGTGCGACGACATGATCGAAGTCGCCGCGCCCATAGCGCGGCGAGAGATTCATAATGAGCGGCGGCTCACCGGCTATCCAGAGTGCGGTAGCAGCAAGAAGTGCACCTTCGATACAGTGCGCTTTCTTTTCTTTTAAAACACAACGCGGAGAACGATGAGTATCGCCTTCTTCTTCCCAATTCATCGGAAAGGTATCAAGGAAATCCTGAATCTTAATCGGCGTCGAGAGACGCTTCATTGTCTCATAGTCGTCTTCTGATAATCCAGATGCTGCACGCGAGAGACGCTTTATGGCGAGCGTAGTCGAGCCATTCATACGTCTCTAGAATACCTTATTTATTATTTATTGAATGCAAGATCACTACCGCCCCTCATCACTAGCGCAACAAGGTCATCTTGTGTCTTGGGCAGATTACTTGGGCGGGTAATATCAACGAATCCAACAACACGAACCGTCGCACCAGTACACACACCAAGCATAGAGCTGGCATTTCTCGTTGTACCGTTTGTTCTTGTGTAGTTCGATTTCGTACTGAAGAGAATGTCGATGTAGTTGGTGAAGCGTGCATTCATCGTATCCGCAATAACGCGATATCCAATAATCGGTTCTACGGTTTTGAAACCACAAGAATTACCTGCTTCTGTTGGAGCATCAATCTCGATAATCGTACCGAACGGCAGTTGTTCCGCGAGGTCGCGTGAACGCGCTGCGACAACCTCTGGGTTTGAGTACGCGCCTGAAGCGGTCTCAAATGGATTTCCATCGGTCTGTGAAGGCACCGCGTTATATGCAGTGATTGTCACTGGATAACTCGGTAGTACCGGCGCCGGTGCGGATACCGCAAAGGAGGCGCTTGGTAAAAGGAAAAAGCCCATTAGGGCTCCTAGTGTTGTCATAGAATGTGATTACCGAAATAGCTAGTAGCTACCTCGTTAAATAGCATACTAGCATATTGACAATATCTTGTCAATAGGTAAAAAATGAAAAATGAAAGCTGTGTATACTCTTATTTTTATACATCGCACGAGTGGTATTGTTACTAGAGTCTGTCACTATGAACTTCCTATTCTTCGTGAACATTGTTGCGATGATCTTTTCCTTCTTTGTTGCAGGAGTACTTCTTGGCGCTCTCTTCTACAAACCACTTCGTACCAAACTCGCAGAACTGTTACACCTCCAACGATTTCTCCTTACTCGATCTGCTCATAATCCCATCCTCAGACCAGGAACGCATCCGTGGAATGCAGAAGCGGTTCTTAATCCGGCAGCTGCCATCATCCCTGGCCGGGCAGGCGACGGGCGTACCCATCTTATCTATCGTGCTGTCGGTACCGATGGTGTCTCTCGTCTCGGCTATGCGAGCAGTCCAGATGGCATTGTTTTCGATGAGCGACTTCCCTATCCGATTTATGCAGCACGGAATCCGGGCGGAACATTACCCGGTTCGCAACGCCGTTATTCTCCTGTTATGTACCCTTCGGGCGGTAGCTGGGGCGGCTGCGAAGATCCGCGAATGGTAATCATCGATGACTGCGTCTATGTCACCTTCAATATGTTCGAAAATTGGATGCTTCGCGTCGGAGTGATTTCGATGAGTGTAGAAGATTTTCTCGCAAAGCGTTTCCACCGATGGGAGGGACCAATTATTCTCTCCCACAGTACTCGAGAAAAAAATTGGGTACTGTTCCCTGAAAAAATCGGTAACCGATTTGCGGTTCTTCACGGAATTATTGATCGTGATAGTAATCGGGTACATGTTGAATACACTGACGATCTTGGTACTTTTTCTGAAAGAACATTCGAGACCATTGATCCTCAGAAGGTGCCTGATACACCTATCGCTTGGCATGTACACGTTCGCAGTGCCGGACCTCCACCAATCAAAACAGACCGAGGATGGCTTGTGCTCTATCATGCGAATGATGCTGCTGAACCAAGCCGATACAAACTTGGCGCGATGATCCTCGATCTCGTTGATCCAACCAAGATTCTCTATCGTTCTGCATCCCCAGTTCTCTCTCCTGATGAGATTTATGAAAATGACGGCAAGCCGGGCATAGTCTACGCGTGCGGTACAGCCGTTCGCGATGACACACTCTTCGTTTATTATGGAGGAGCGGATAAGGTTGTCTGCGTCGCGACTGCCCCACTTCAACCTTTCCTTGACGCACTTATTGAAGGAGGCAAACCAACCCTTACTCTCCAAGAAACTCAAACCGCCTAGTGATATGAGACAAGACGCCTATACCGAACATTCTGGTAAAGCAGTAGAGGATAAACGATTCAGCCATATGATGGCAATAACGCTTAATCCAAATTCTGGATATAAAGAAGGAATTATTCGTTGTGTTACGAGTCGCGAGGGAGACCTTGAGATAAAAGGATATGTCGACAGAAGCGAATTGCGTCTCGTATCAGAGACTGTTCCAAATCATTTCAGTCTTGGTAATCCCCTAACCATTACAGGAGAAAATGAAATCGTAGGTATGCTGCATGAAGAAGATCTTGATTTTCTTGGCCTAGAAGACCCGGATATTTGGGTAGATGAAGCAACCGGACTTCTACATTTGTATTTTACAATTCCCTTCATAAGCAGAGACAAACAAAAACGCCATTCTCTTGTTCATCTCGGACACGCAATCGGAAATAACCTTGATTCACTGAAAATGACGGAGCCGGTACTCAAAGCGAGTATCGACTCATACGAAAACGCCCATGCAAAAGAAGTTTCTATTGCACCGATTAACACGCAAGGAATCCGCCTTAACTTATTCGAAGGTCACAATAAGATTGCAGGAGACCGTGATACTTATTCGACCGTTCGTATCGCACGAGCGCGTAATATGGGAGAATCCTGGGAGTTTGGTGAGACGGTTTTTCATCCTGCTGAACATCACATTCCATGGATTGGCGGACATGCATCTCCGGGGCCTCTTTTTTCAAAAGAATTTATTAATGTGGGCGAAGGAAAACTGCTTGGTGTCATAAATGGCCGTGAAGCAAATCAAAAGATTGGCGATGTCGTAAAATACGGCATGTTCTCGATTGGTCTTTTTATCTACGATTATGAAAACGGAAAAATAGACTGGGTGTCACCAGAGCCGTTTATACAAGATTCGGAAGCAAAGACAATTACTTTCGCAAGTCAATTTGTAGAAACGAATTCTGGCAAGGGGATTCTCTATGCACATGTGGACGACTCGTTCGTGCGCGCATATACATTGTATGCTGAAGGAATTCGAGCACTACTCCCCTAACTATGTTTGTCATCCGCCGAGAACCACATAATCCTATCCTCTCGCCACAAGCTGAGCGACCATGGGAATCTACTGCAACCTACAATCCTTCTGCGATTCGCACTGAAGACGGTGTGAGGATTTTCTATCGTGCACTCGGCTCGCCAGACGCATTCGGGACGCATCCGAATCTCTCGACTATCGGCACGGCCTTTGCTGAAGATGGCGTCCATTTCCACTCGCGCGAGCAGATTATCGTCCCACAAGAGTCGTGGGACAGGTTCGGTTGTGAAGATCCGCGCGTTACTTTTTTTGAAGGCAAATGGTACTGCTTCTATACTGCGCTTGGCGGGTACCCTTTCGGTCCCGATAACATTAAGGTCGCACTCGCTATCGGCGACTCCTCGAATTCTCTCGGGGCAGGCACACCAAACTTTACTGAACGGCATCTTATCACTCCTTTTAATGCGAAAGCTGCGACACTTTTCCCCGAGCGCATTGATGGCGAGATAGTGATGCTCCTTACCGCACATACTGACTGGACTGAAGAACACCAACGCCCGACCATCGCACTTGCACGCGCAAAACAAATTGAGGACTTTTTTGATCCTGAATATTGGCGCCTCTGGCATGATCACCTCGCCGACCACACACTCTCTGAACTGCGCCGTGAAGACAGTGACCATATTGAAGTTGGCGCGGCGCCTCTCTTGACTGAAAATGGTTGGTTACTTATCTATTCCTACATTCAGAATTATTATCACGACCACGAACGAATCTTTTCGATTGAAGCGGCACTTCTTAATCGTGACAACCCACAGAAGATTATCTCGCGCACCGAGCCCGTTCTTGTTCCGCAAGAATTCTATGAAATATATGGACTCGTACCCAATATCGTCTTCCCAACGAGCGCAACTATGGGCGAGAACGGCATACTTGACATATGGTATGGCGCTGCGGACACCGTCTGTGCGAAAGCAGGCGTGCGATTAGACGACTTATTACGAGACTTGGATCCAGAAAAACCCGCACGAACCTTCGCTCGTTTTGAAAAAAATCCCATTCTCGCACCAAAAGACGACGGGTTCGAGAGTCGCGAAGTGATGAATGCTGCTGCAATTGATATTAATGGTTCTATCTACATTCTCTATCGAGCGATGGATGCTGTAAATACATCTACTATCGGACTCGCGATTTCTCGTGACGGCATCACTATTGATGAGCGACTACCAGAACCAATATATGTGCCTCGTGCTGATTTCGAGATGAAAAAAGGTAGTGCCACCGGAAACTCTGGCTGTGAGGATCCGCGTATCGTACGCATCGACGACATGCTCCATATGACCTATACCGCCTACGATGGCGTGCACGCACCAGCAGGAGCAATTTCTTCAATCAGTGTTGAGGATTTTCTCGCACGAAAATTTGAAAACTGGAGTACCCCACTCGTCCTCACGCCTGAAGGTGTTGACGACAAAGACCTCGCACTCTTACCAGAAAAAATAGGCGAAAATTATTTACTTTACCATCGCATTAATAATCAGATTTGTGCTGATCTTCTCCCTGACCTCACTTCAGGGAAACGGGTAAGCCGTTGTATTGAAGTTATCGCACCACGACACGGCATGTGGGATGGAGAAAAAGTCGGGAGTACCGCACCGCCGATTAAAGTTTCCCTTAAAGGTTCGACCTTGCAACAAGGTCGAACCTTGGAATACGGATGGTTAATGATTTATCACGGCGTTTCGCGTCATGCGACCTATCGTCTCGGAGCTGTACTCTTAGACGCTTCTGGTACCTCTGTTCTCGCGCGCACTGCCGATTCAATCTTCGAGCCAGTAGAGAACTATGAGCGTGAAGGTGTCGTCGCGAATGTCGTCTTCTCGTGCGGTTTGGTCGTCCGAAACGACACCATCTTCCTCTACTATGGCGCCGCTGACAAAGTGCTCGGTGTCGCGACCGCCTCGCTCAAGCATATTGTGGATGCACTGATATGAATAAATTAATTATTTTTGATTTAGACGGAACGCTCGCCGAGAGCAAACAGTCTATTTCGCCAGAAATGGCGACGCTCGTCGCGAAGCTTCTTTCTCATACGAAAGTCGCCGTCGCTTCTGGTGGTGCGCTACCACAATTTATAAAACAGGTCGTTGATCGCTTACCGAGCGATGCGAATCTCGCGAATCTCTATCTCCTACCCACCTCCGGCGCGGCGCTTTATGAATACAACCCTTCGACTTCGCTCAGGGCAAGTTGGAATAAGATTTATGAAGAACGCCTTTCAGAGAAAGAGGCTCACATTATTGAACCCGCGATGCATGCAGCCGCTGCCGAAACTGGGCTTATCGATTTTTCAGAACCCGCCTATGGCGAGAGAATCGAATATCGTGGTGGCCAAGTCACACTATCAGCACTCGGACAAGAAGCACCACTCGCTGAGAAAAAAGAGTGGGATCCTGAACACACGAAACGACATCTGCTCCAAACAAATATTTCAGCACGACTGCCAGAATTCTCGGTCGGCATCGGCGGTGCCACCAGTATTGATATCTCGAAACGCAATATCGACAAGGCGTATGGTGTTCGACAACTCTGTAAACGTCTCAACATCGACGAATCCGAAACTCTTTATATCGGCGACGAGCTCGAAGCAGGAGGTAATGATGAAGTCGTCTATAAAACGAATGCAGAAACGAAGAGTGTGAAAAACCCGACCGAGACTGCGCAATTTATTGAATCCTTACTTACTGCTTCATAAGGCGCACGAGGCGGATGGTTTCGAAGGAGTGGCGACCGCCGAGGGAATGAAAGACGGGAGAAAGTTTATCGTCATTCGTTGCGGCGAGTGCCTCGTGGATCTCGCCGACGATATCAAATGGCACAAGGTGAGCGAAGTCAGCACGCGCCAACTTCCCTATCTCGGCGAGTTCTTCGAGATGCTTCACGATAGTTGACGCAGTAAGCCCGCGCGACTTCGCTACTTCTTTTAATGTCTTTGCATCTCTCGCGGCTTGGAGCGTTTCGGCAAGACGACCAGGAAGTCCGGCGGAGCCGGACTTCCTGGTCGTCCCGAGCAATGGCGAGGGACCTTTCCCACTAAACCATGCTCCGCCCATCGCCTTCACAAATTTCTTTTGCATACTCACCACTTCTGCCTCCGGCATTTCTGCGAATGCATCCCGCGCCGCGTCAGACGCGGCGCGGAAGTCTCTATCCTTCTCGAGAATCTCTGGGTGCACTTCGAGCGCACGCTGATTTAATCCAGTGAGATACACCCCACTTAGTCGCCGGACGCGAGAAAGCGCGACATATCCCTGTCCGTATTCAAACGCCTTTGAGAGATCCATAATCGCGGCGTCCATACTCATCCCTTGGCTCTTGTGTACCGTCATCGCGTAGGCGAGCCGAAGCGGATACTGCGCGACACTCGCCTTCACCTTCCCCTGCTCCTCCAATTGCCACTCCATCGGCTCGGTCGTTATTCGCAAGCCATCTTTCGTTTTAATAATCGGTGAGCCGTCGGCATCCCAGCCGATGACGACACCGAGCGTGCCATTCACGAATCTCCCTTGCGGAGAATTCTTAGTGAACATCACGGTCGCGCCTTCCTTTAATTCCAATAGTTCTGGAGAAAGACATCCGCGTTTTAACCCTTCGACAAATGAATCCTTCCCTTTCGAATTCATAGTAAATTTCTTCGCTTTACCGGGAAGTTTTTCGAGTTCTCCCGCATTAATGCGATCGACATCGGCATTATGCGAGAAGAGTTTCGGTACCTCGCATTCGTTCGGCATCTCCGATGCGGAGACCTGACGCGAAATGAGATGCTCGTAATGCATCTCTTCAACATTCCCCGAACGAATCGCCGAGAGTACATCAAGGAAACTGCTATCGTCTTGTCGATACTGGTCAGTGAGATAACAAGTAAGCAGATTTAATTCGCGCCAAATTTTTGATTCAAACGCGAATTTGGCGGCACCACCTCTTGAAATTGGCGGTAGCTGGAAGAAGTCGCCAACGAGAATAACCGAGAGTCCGCCGAAGCGAGTATCGACCCTCCGCACCTCGCGACAAATCGAATCAGCCATTTCGAAGGTCGCCGCCGAGAGCATCGAGATTTCCTCGATAATCAGCACTTTTGCTTTCATAATACGCTTCGCGATGTGTTCTTTACTCGCGATGCGATCGACATCAGCTGGAGAGAGAGAATCGCTAATGCCAATACCGCTCCAAGAGTGAAGCGTCATTCCGGCGACATGTGTCGCGGCGATACCCGTCGCTGCGGTTATTGAAGGTTCGATACCCGACGCACGCAGCCACGCGACAAATTCATTTATCGTGTGCGTCTTCCCACTCCCCGGCTCGCCGGTGAGGAACACGTTCGCACCAGTCTTCAGTATCGTGAGCGCCTCGCCTTGGGTCATTCAAACACTCTATCAGATACCCGCTCTTTAGCTGATATAGAACAGCGACAAACCAGCAACAATCGCAATAAGACCGTAGATATTAAGCATTCCGAGAATCTTTTTAGTGACCATTTTCTTCAGTGTCTCAGGAATGAAGATGTAGGCGATACCCTTCGCCATCACGAGCCATGCGAATATAGTAATAACCGTGCGCCAGGTACCGTCCCAGACATTATTCTGGACAAGCAGAAGTGCCGACAAGAAGATAAGAATAATACCAGTCAAATAGACCACTGCTGGATGTCCGAAGAAATCTCTCAAGAGATCTGGGACCGTCTTTCCGCGGAAGAGAAGAAACAGACCACTGATAATCAAATACGTTCCCAATATCTTTGCCGCGACAAGTGAAATATCCATAACGAAATATCAATGATGGTTAATAGAGTCATTTTAGCATGCCGCATGCAACTTGCTCGACGAAAAGTGCATAAAATAGTTGTCCCCAGAGGGGACCCCCAACAAGACGACTCCCACCGGGGTGTGTATGGCCGCTTATGCGAAACCCGATATGGTGAGTAAAGCGGAGATACGACCGGCGATAGCGACAATGTTCGCTTTCGCCAATAATAACTCCCAGCGCATCTCCTACAACGCGAATACCCTGGTGGCCGATGGGTGCAGCACCTTCAAGTTCAAGGGAAAAGGAAGCGTGCGCGCCTGACCGGATGAATGAATGGTGTGTTACAAATCCCCCGCCTAATAAGCGGGGGATGTTTTTTTACTTAATTCTTCCAAAATATAAAATGCCTACCGCTCTGGTAGGCATTTTGAGTGTCGCGAGATGCCACTCTGTGGCATCTATTTTTTCTCTTCTTTTTCTGACAGTTTCGCAAGGATGTCCTCAAACGAAGGATATGTCTTGCGTCGCCGGTTTATCATAAAGATCCTTTCAAACTTCGGGAGAGGGAGCTTCTTGTCTCCCGCTCCGCTTGTTTCCTCAATTTTACTCATCTTTCGTACCCTCCTCTTTATAGTATAGCACTAGATAGAAATTTTAGCAAGTCCTCCTCAATTTCCAATAAAACAGGAGGCGCGGACGCCTCCCGTGTGCGGTAACATTTCAGTGTTACCGATATCTCTTCTTTGGCCTCCAAAGCAAATGAGGACAGTTACCCCTCGAACAACATCTACGAATTTTCCCAATGTCTGGTCTTTTACCTCTCTTGCAGTAGTAATACAAATCGAATCGCAATTCCATTTGTATGTCCTTTTTAAAGGTTTAGGAAAAGAACAGCTCTTTTGTCTGATTCGATTATATTCTTCCCTCTTTAATTTTGGAAGTTCTTAGGTGTGAATATCACAGTCTGTGCAAGTCAGACCTACACAGATTTGCTCCTGCCGGAATGGCTCATCCGGATGAGCCATTCAAAATGGCTTATATAAGCCGCGAAATAGAACAAGGTTTAACCTTGTTAGAGCATATACCGAAAGCGCGGCACTTTTGTGCCATTCACTTCCACCAGCTCGGTAAACATCGCGAGCGGCCGGACCCAAAGCCCTCCCTCGTCATCAAGATGGCGATAAACGACTAGTTTCTCCAGCGTCTCGCTGTGCTGTGCTACGTCGATAACTTCATACTTCCCACCTTTGTAATGTTCATACATCCCCATCGGCAGTTCTGCATCTTTCATGCAGTTATGGTATCACCCCTTGGACAAGTCAGACTTGTCCAGATTTGTTCCTGCCGGAATGGCTTATCCGGATGAGCCATTCAAAATGGCTTATATAAGCCGCGAAATAGAACAAGGTTTAACCTTGTTAGAGCAAATGGCCAAGTCAGACTTGTCCAGATTTATGACGAGAAGCGATAAATTTCCAGATAATGAGAATTAGAGATATGCCAGAAAATACCTCGCCCGCCAGACGAGCAGCGTCATCACGGTAAAAGGGGAAGAAATCAATTCCAAGACCAGTAAAACTAACAGGAGTGAACGCAATAAATATTATCGCAAGCGGTATTGACCATGTGACGAACTTAAGCCACGAGTTAAATATGTGTCGCGGGATAAATACGAGAATAATAAGAATTGGAAGTAGATATAGTGAAAAATTATAAAGTGGTTTAGTGATTGTGAGTGAAATATGACTTATTGTCGTGCCATAACAAACACCAGTTGTGAAGATGCACCAGTTACTAAAATACCGGAAACCGACAGTCATCAGAGCGAGTAGCGCCGGAATGAATTGAATGAGTTTCTTTTTCATTTTGAATTAAAATAATTTCTTCAGCAAAGACCAAAGTCCATAAAGAACAGTATAGACCCAATCGACGATCTTTTTTATCATCAGTTGTTGAGAAGCGTCATACACCGAAGCGGTTTGGGGAATGTTTACACTCGCATCCTCCGGAGACGTAACAGATGCAGAAGTCGGCAAATTTTCTACTTTAACAATTTTCTCGGAGAAAACGACCACTTTCGGTGCGATTGCTTGCGGTGAGCTTGTCGAAGTGACCGAATCCGTGGTTGTCACAGGAATACGAGTGTTTCTGGTACCTGATGAACCTGATCTTTTTGATGCAGACACAGGTGTAGGCACTGACGGCACATAATTCACCGTTTCGCCTGCTTTTGGAGTAATTGTAATTATACTTTTCCCATCGCCATTTTCGTCTACAGAGAGCGCCGAGACAGTATCTATGCCGCCCGAGATAGTGAGCGACGCGAGCGTGCTCGCTGTCGTTGGGACGTTCGCGATAGTGCTCGAATTAGTGACAGTACCGCCGGTCGTTTCTTGTATATCGAGCGAGAATGTTCCGCTCGCCTGTCCATGCATCGTGAGCTGATAACTACCTTCGGGAACAGTGATGTACTTCACTTCGCCAAATTCTCCATAGGTCGAGTCGGGAATATCTTGTGTCATCGAATCATCTTCTGCGAGACCGGTGATATTCCCTGATGGGTCAGTGAGCTGGAGTGTGAGCGGAGAATGAAGGAAAAATGTGAGCTTTTTATTTTCGGTATTCACTGGTGGCTGGCTTGTTGAAATATATGAAGGTAACGAACTCGTGCTGTTTGTGATGATGTTTTTTATAAAATCCTGAAGCGAGGGGATTTCGAATAAATCTTTATGCTTTCGATTGGAGTTTGTTTCGTTATTGTAAGAGAAAAGATTAACCCAATACCTCTTCACACTCGTACTCGATGCCATCATAAGCGCGCTCGGGACGGGAACAGTTCCGTCACCGTCCTCGGTAAAGATGGGGCGATATGCGCGAATCGGTTCGAGAGCAGTGATTGCATCAGTGGATTGTTGTGTGTAGAAGTCGATACCGGCGACCGTGTCGGCTCCCCAGCCAGCGATTTGATCTACTTCTACGCCGTCGGGCGGTGCCCAGATGTCCAACACCGAGTGTTGGACATTCGCATAGTCAATAAGCGATGAATTTAGCTCGGACACGCGCAAGAAATCAGTAAGATCGGTGTTGTTCGTTATGGTAGCGCCATAGTCAGAAATTTCTTTTGCGTAGGCATCGCCCGCGAAGCGGACGACGAAGTGATTCATATCGCTCGCGACACTCTCCAGATAATTCTCAGACGGGAGCAGGTGATATGCCATCGGAGAATTCAGAGCAAGTGAACGCGCAACATCACTATGTAAAATAGGAATACCCCACGAAGAAATACCTTGGTCGTATCCATACAGTAATGCCCCGACATCCACCGGCGCGCCGCTCTGCGGCGCGCCGACCATAATCACCCTGTCCACCAACTGAGGGGTTTCACCCCCAAGTTGATTCAGGAGGGCTTTCGCGACAAGACCGCCGTTGCTGTGAGCAACAATAGTTACCTTCCCTGTCTTCGAACTCGATGCGAGCGTCCGCAAGGTCTGTTCGAGGTACGGTGTACTCGCCGCTTCTGAATAATATATTTTTCCATCGCGTTCCGCACCATTATTCAACAAATCATCCAACGAAAGCCGCCAGTCATACGCGATCGGCTTCCAGTCTGCGATAATGCCGTCGGTCTTCAGCCCATTTATCTCGCTTATAAACGATTTATAAATATCTCCGCCCGCCGAATCGAGAATGTCGCCTTCTTTCGTATAAATATCATCACAAATGCTTTCTCCCGTGTCATTCAAAAATAATTCGCGCACTTTCTCATCACCTGCACCGCGCAAAATCTTCCAAAGCGACTCGCCGATTGGTTCCCAAAGCTTTTCTTCAGCGCCTTTTCCACAGCCCGTTCCTTCATATAAGCGACTGCCCTCTATACCGGGTAAGAATAGAACATTTGAAGATGGTGACGTTCCCCAGAATGAAAGCCAAGGAGAGAAAATTACTGTGTTATTCCAGTCATACATAGCATTCCCTTTTCCCATCAAATTTCTCAGATCGTGATACGGTCCACTCGAGTCGCCCCAGAAATTATTGCTGACATCAATCGATTGTGTTCTGAATGACATCAAACCATACGATGTATTATCGTATATTGAATTATTTGAAATGACATGCGAGAAACTATTCTCGTACAAACCCACACCAGTATCATTGTTCGTTATCTCATTATTGATTACAGAAAGAGAATTAGTAGGATCACCTTCACGACCTCCATAATCGCAAATACCTGTGCCGTTAGAGAATCCAGAAATGACCGATTCTTGTATATCAATAGAACTTCCACCGTATACCCAAGCGCCATCTTTAGTACCATTTGTCACCCTCATATTTCTCGCAGTTAAAGAACTAGAATTGAACACAGCAATGGCATCATTCTGACTATTAGTGATGGTGGAACTAGCAATCTGTACGCTACTCTCGACATATATGACTATAGTTTCCCCTCGCGAATGATCTATAGAAAGATTAGAAATATCTGCATTACTATCGACGGAGACATCTATTCCTTCATCTATATTATTTAAAGTGACATTTTTCAGTATCACATCGCTTCCGTGACTAATAGTTATTGCGTCACCAGAAAGGTTCTCGGCTGAAAAATTAGCCAACAAGAGATTGCTTCCGTATGCATCAATACCGTATCTACTATCCTCAACTCTGGTATTTGAAACTGATAAATCCTTAGAATAAAAATCGGTAATAGCAGTATACGCGTATTGAATTACTACGTTGTCTAAAGAGGAAGTATCTTCTGGATTGGAAAACTCTATACCATTCCACTCACTACCAGTAACAGAAATAAATGAAATTGGTTCATCCGGCGATCCTTGAGCAAATAAACGACCGAGAACACTTATGCTACTGTCTATATCAAATTGTACAATCACACCAGGATCAATAGAGAGTGTTGCGTTCCCATCAATTATTATTTTGCTTTGCACACGATATGGACTCCCGTCGAGCATCCAGTGTGTATCAGTATTTATGTCGCTAGCGACATCAGTCGCAGCGAACACAGTATTCGGCACCCCCCACACAAGTGAGGCGCTAAGAGAAAATAACGCGGCATACACGACGCGCATCTTTTCACTATACTATTCTTTGCTATACTGAGCCGATGAAACGCGCTTTTACCATCATTATCGTCGTTCTGCTTGCTCTGAGCATGATTGGGGTTCTTATCCCTGCCCTCTTCCAATAGTTCAGAGTGAGTTATCCACACTTCACGGACTCGACTTGCGTTTTCGAGGCATTTCTGGCATACTTTTAACAACTCGCGGAGTATTCGAAGTTGCTGCGGTCACAAGCGGCCGCAAGTGTTCAGTTTCGGCGAGGTTAATCAGTTAAATCCAATACATGGACACAGAAGGATCAGCAGCAGTTCAAGGAAACAAACTTTATGTAGGGGGTATCCCTTACCGCTCGACCGAAGACGATATGAAGAAGGCCTTTAGCGAGGCTGGAAACGTTGTCTCAGCGAGCATTATCAGCGATCGTATGACGGGCCGCTCACGCGGTTTCGGCTTCGTCGAAATGGCCTCCGAAGCGGAGGCACAGGCGGCGATTGATCGTTGGGATGGAAAGGAGATGGATGGGCGTACGCTCTCCGTTTCTTTCGCTCGCCCGCAGGGTGATCGTCCTCCTCGCCGCGAAGGCGGTTTCGGAGGCGGTGATCGTGGCGGTTACGGCGGCAACGGCGGTTACGGCCGCGGCGGATACTAATTTTCGCCGAAACGCAAAAACGCCCCACGTTAGTGGGGCGTTTTTGTTTTATGCTAGTGTCTTATTATGGACGAGGAACCGCTCGCGTATACCATTGGAGACCAACCATTTCTCGGTCTTACGATATACCTCGATTCTCGACCTCTCATTCCCCGCCCCGAGACCGAATGGTGGACGGAGCAGCTCCTCAAGCATGTTCGACCTCGGAGGTCGAACATGCAATTCCTAGATCTCTGCGCCGGCAGTGGTGCTATCGGCTGTGCCGCACTCGCGCGGTTACCAGATGCACAGGTATATTTCGGCGAGATTGATCCCACACACGAAGCAACCATTCTTAAAAACATTCGCGAAAATAATCTTGATGAATCGCGCGCTGACATTCGCATCGGCGACTTGTTCGAACCATTTGGTGACATGAAATTCGACATCATCGCTGCGAACCCTCCTTACATTCCTGAAGATCGCGACCTGCCGAAAAGTGTCGCAGATTATGAACCTTCTCTTGCTCTGTTTGCTGGGCCAGACGGTCTTTCTATTATTCGTCGTATTGCAACTTCCGTAAGGTGTCACCTCGTGGAAAATGGTGTGTTGTGGCTGGAGTGCGACAGCGCGCACGCGACTACCGCACAAGCACTCTTCGAAGCACACGGTCTCTCTGCAGAGATACACAACGATCAATACAGCGTGCCACGCATTATTGTAGTATCATCTAAATAATATGTCCGAATCACTTTCGACTGACTCATATAAAGGCGTTCGCGACTTCTATCCTACTGACTGGGCGCGTATGCAAACAATGTTTGAACGTATTCGAGAGACCTTGGCACAATGGGGCTACGAAGAATACAATGCCTCTCCACTCGAACGTGCTGAACTCTACGAAGCGAAAACCTCTGAAGAAATCGTCAACGAACAAACCTACACCTTTACCGACCGTGGCGACCGCCGCGTCACCCTTCGCCCCGAGATGACACCGACCTTGGCGCGTATGGTCGCAGCAAAGCGTCGCGAATTGCCGCTTCCCTTCCGTTGGTTTTCTATTCCGAATGTCTTCCGTTATGAACGACCTCAGCGCGGACGACTGCGCGAGCACTACCAGCTCAATGTTGATGTCGTCGGTCTCGCCGAAGGCGAAATAGATATTGAGATTATAAAAATTGCTTCAGACCTCTTAAAAGCATTCGGCGCAAAAGAAACTGATTTTGTCATTCGTATAAATTCACGTGCACTTCTCACTACGGCGTGTACCGAAGCAGGGCTCACGAGCGACGCAACACGCGAATATCTCCGCCTGCTCGATAAGAAATCGAAGATGACACCGGAAGTATTTGCCGAAGCGCAAGGCACCATTACCGAAAAAGATCCGCTCTCTTTTATGAAATCAGAAGTGATGGAAACCTTTGTTGCCACTCTGAAAGCACGCGGTGTGAATAATGTCGTTTTTGATCCGACACTCACGCGTGGATTCGATTATTACACCGGCATGGTCTTCGAAGTCTTCGATACCGATCCAGCAAATCCTCGCTCTCTCTTCGGTGGTGGCCGTTACGACGGCCTCGTTGCCCTCTTTGGTGGTGATCCTATTCCTGCCATCGGCTTCGGTATGGGCGATGTCACGCTCGCCGACTTCCTTGAATCACATGGTATTACCCTCGACACCAATGTCGCGAGGCCACAACTTTACATTGGCACACCAACAATGAGCGATATCCCCACTGCACAAGCATTCGCTGATACTTTACACAAAGAAAACTGTCGCGTCTTCGTTAATCTGACTGACCGTGCGCTGGGCGATCAGATAAAAGATGCTGTGAAGCGTGCTATCCCATTCTTTATAGCTTACGGCGCAGACGAGGTCAAAAATAATGTGGTTCGTATGAAGACACTCGCAACCAGCACAGAAGAGGAAATATCTGTTTCTGAACTTTCTAAACGGCTTCACGCTTAGTACTATGCGCGTTATCACTTTTGATATTGAATCAATCTCGGATTCGGTAGTACGCGGACACGTCGATGTGAACGAACAAGAACTCACCGTCGTCGCTATTCACGATTCTGAAACAGGCGAATATTCTTATTATTTCAGAGAAGATTTGCCGAAACTCTGGCCGATTCTCGAACACGCCGATATGCTTATTGGATTCAATTCTGACTCGTTCGATATCCCTCTTCTTAATCGTTATTACCCAGGCGATCTTTCACATATTCGCTCGCTCGATTTACTCAGTGAAGTTCAGAAAGTTCTTGGACGACGCATCCGGCTCCAATCGATCGCCGAAGCAACATTAAAAAGAGGTAAGACAGGAGAGGGTTCGAAGGCGGGAGAATGGTGGAAAGCAGGAAGAAAGGATGAAGTGGCGAAATACTGTATTGAAGATGTTCGACTTACGCGTGATCTCTACGACTATGCGCTCGAGCACGGCATATTGAAATATAAAGATCTGCGTGACATTCGCGATATTAAAATGGATACCTCTCTCTGGATACTTCCGTCAGACTCTTCTCCAGCAATGACGCACGCACTCCAGCTCTAATTAGTATCTCCTCCGCGTTTTTTTATTTAGTGATAAGCTTGGAGATATGAAGCCATCATTTACGATTCCTATCGCGATTGTTCTCGGCGGAATCATGGTCGCCGGAGCGGTATATCTCTCTATGCGACAGCCCTCTACCTTCTCAGGTACTGGGAACCCGGCACTCGTACGACTTGTATCGAGTAGCGACCACATACTCGGGAATCCAGCGGCACCTGTTATCATCGTCGAATACTCAGATTTCGATTGTACTTTTTGTAAAGGTTTTAACGAAACAATGCGCCAGATTATCGCGAATGAAGGTGCTAGTGGTAAGGTCGCTTGGGTTTTCCGTCATCTCCCTATTACTGAAATATATCCAAACGCATTTTCACACGCGCGCGCCGCTGAGTGTGCTGCACAGGTCGGAGGCAATGATGCTTTCTGGAAATTTGAAAATGCACTCTTTATGAACCAACCAATTAATCCCGCGAATTATGGCACCCTAGCCTCTTCAGTCGGAATCTCTAGTGACAGTTTTGCAACCTGTGTTTCTTCAGCATCTCCCGCTATTGATGCGCGTATTAACGCAGACCGCCAAAATGCACTCGATGTCGGTGCACAAGGCACGCCTTATTCGCTCGTTCTTATCCAAGGCCGTGCACCTATCGTTATGGATGGCGCCTATCCCTATGACGCTATTAAGCAGCTCATCGACCGAGCACTCGCGCAGTAAGCTAGCGATCAATCCTCTACCAACCCAAGACGATAAATATCAAAAGAGTTGTCGCCCTCGAACATATCGGACGGATTTGGCAGGTAGATACGCCGACGAGAAATCTCCGCAGTTGCATCTGTAATAAGCCGATGAAATACGGCGAACTCGTCTTGTAGCGTACTGAAGTCGAGCACATACCGCCGCAGCTGCTTCGAGCCGTCAGCATTTTTCGATTTCTTACATTCATACACGATGAAGCGTCTCACCGGCTTACCGAAGAGAGCGCTGACCGTGTAGTAATTAAAAATGGCCTGAATAGCGAAGATTGGCTTCTGTGCTCCGCCTTTGGTAAATGATGCAACAAATTTATGGTCGACAATATCGACCGCGTTTTTAT
>JBBABN010000011.1:0-23702 GCA_041657665.1 Minisyncoccota bacterium | reverse complement strand
CGTTTGAGGGCTCATAAACCATTCTTTTTGATCGACAGGCTTCGCGAGTCGTCGCATCGCACGACGATGTTCATATTCGCTCACGCGCATCGCGTTTCCGGCATAATCGTCCGCTTTTATAACGAGACCCTTGTAGTTTTTCCATTTGTCAGGGTACCCGAGCTTGCGAGTCATCTGGTGAAGTTTCTTTACGGCTTTCTGCTTTGTCGCGGGACTCATCCAATCGAGATTCTTAATACGCGCTTCATATGCTCTGAAGAGATCGGCGACTACCACCAATACTTTCTGTTTTGCTTCTTTCGGGAAATATTCTTTTACATAGAGTTCGCCCATAAGTTCGCTCAATCCGCCATTAACGACATGCAGTATGCGTCGCCAGAGTGGCTTCATATCTTTCGTTCCGGTGAGAGCTGTCGCATAAAAAGCGAAATTCTCTTTTTCGAATTCTGGCGCGAGGAATGAGGCGAAATCGCCGATAAGATGTGCGGAGAGATAGGTTTGCCATTTTTCAATCGGATAGGAATGAAGCATGTTCGCGGCAGCAATAAAGAATTCTGGTTGCATCACTACCACCTCCTTTGGTTTCGTTCCGAGAATTTTAAAATATTCTTGCCAGTTAATTTGAGGCGCGAATTTCTGTAATTGAGCGAGCGATTTTTTATGATAAATCTTATCGACATCGCGCAAGTCCTCTTTCGTCATCGAGATTTTCGCGAGCGCGGTTTCTATTTCTAGTATTGTCGCTGCGTCTTGTTTCGCTGTTTTCTTGTGTCCTGCGAGTTCTCCGAGCCGTACGAGATGCTTCTCGTATGCGCTTCGCACGCGTTTTGATTCGTCATCATCATTCAGATAATAGTCGCGGTCGGGCATACCGAGTCCTCCTTGGCCGAGATAGATGATGTACTTCTCGCTATTTTTCATATCCTGATCAATGCCGGTACTCCATATCCCGCCCGAGCCGATTCTCTCGAGATGCGCGACCATACGAACCATATCGTTCGGATTCTGTATCGCTGCGATACGATTCAATAACTCTTTCAGAGGAGTGAGACCGAGCGTGCACCGTCGTTTCAGGTCAATGCCAGAACGATAGAGATCTCGAATCATCTGTTCAGCGCTTCCTGCTTCAACTCGCTTGGTATCCGCAACTTTTTTAAGAAGTATCTGCAATTGTTTGTCAGTAGTGTGACGTAGCTGGGTAAAGGAGCCCCAACGCGCTTCAGCTTTCGGTATCGGATTCTTCTTCATCCAATTACCACTCGCGAAATGGAAGAAATCATCTTGTGGTCGCACGCTCGTATCGATATCTCGTGTATCAAATCCCCATTCTTTTTTCATAAGAGCATAGTATATGAATATGTCGTCTCGTGCTATCTTTTCCCTATGACCCTGAATGAGGTTCGGAGGGCTTATCTAGAATTCTTCAAAGCGCACGGACATACCGTTATTCCGTCTTCTTCGCTCGTGCCACAGAACGACCCGACGACGCTTTTTACCGGTTCGGGTATGCAACCGATGGTCCCGTATCTGCTGGGGAAGGATCACCCTGAGGGCACGCGCATTGCCGACTCACAGAAGGCGTTTCGCACTGACGACATCGAAGAAGTGGGCGACAACCGGCACACCACACTTTTTGAAATGTTGGGCAATTGGTCTTTGGGTGATTATTTCAAGCGGGAACAGCTGCCGTGGGTTTTTGAATTCCTCACCGAAAAAATCGGACTCGATCCGGAGCGGCTGTATGTGACGGCGTTTATTGGCGATGAAAAAAATAATCTCCCGCGCGATACCGAGTCGGTCGAGATATGGCAGAAGCTTTTCGGCGAGAAGGGTATTACGGCTGAAGTGGCGAGTATCGGTTCAGAAGCTGAAGGGTATGAGCGCGGGATGAAAGAAGGCGAGCATATTTTCTATTACGAAGCCAAGAAGAATTGGTGGAGTCGCGCAGGTACACCCGACAAGATGCCAGCCGGCGAGCCAGGTGGTCCGGATTCAGAGATGTTTTATGATTTCGGTACTCCGCACGACACTGCCTTTGGCGCGCACTGTCACCCGAACTGTGACTGTGGTCGTTTCCTCGAAATCGGCAATTCGGTCTTTATGCAGTATCTGAAGAAAGAAGATGGTTCGTTTGGATTATTGCCGAAACAGAATGTCGACTTCGGCGGCGGACTCGAGCGCATCACGATGGCGACGACGCTCAATCCTGACATTATCGAAGTGTGTCATCGCCCTATTCTCGATCATCTGGAGAAACTTTCTGGTAAGAAGTATGGCGAGAATAAAGAAGAAGTCCGCTCGTTCCGTATCGTGGCAGACCACATAAAAGCGTCGGTCTTTCTTATCGCTGACGGCGTACTGCCAGCGAAGAGCGACCGAGGATATTTCGTTCGCCGGCTTATTCGCCGTAGCGTTCAGCACGCCGACAAGCTTGGTATTGGTGAAAATAGTTTTGCCGCGCTAGTGCGCCCCGTGGCAGAGATGTATCAGAATGCCTATCCAGAAATAACTGAGAAAGTTGCAGTCATAGAAAAAGTTATTGCTGAAGAAGAAGCGCAATTCAGAAAGACCCTCACGAATGGCCTGCGTGAACTCGAGAAAATGGGAAGCAGCATTGATGCATTTATGCTCTCCACTACCTACGGATTCCCGATAGAACTCACGGCAGAAATCGCGAAAGAACGCGGGCTCTCGATTAACCTCGATACGGTGCAGAAACAGATAGAAGAGCATCAAGCGCTCTCGCGCGCGGGTGCGGCGCAGAAGTTCGCGGGAGGGCTCGCCGATAGTAGCGAGCAGACAGTTAAATATCACACTGCGCATCATCTCCTCTTAAAAGCGCTTCAGATGGTGCTCGGACCAGAGGTGCATCAGCGGGGAAGTAATATCACGAACGAGCGACTGCGCATCGATTTCTCCTATAGCCAGAAAATGACTCCGGAACAAATCGCTGAAGTTGAAAAAATCGTCAATGAGCAGATTAAAAAAGCATTGCCGGTAGAACAAATAATGATGCCGAAAGAAGAAGCGGAGAAAGTTGGGGCCGAGCACGAATTCGGCGCGAAGTATCCCGACACTGTTTCTGTTTACTTTATTGGTCGCGCCCCAATGGGGCCTCTTCGAGGAGAGGACGCGTTCTCGGTAGAATTTTGTGGTGGACCACACCTCTCCAACACCAATGAACTTATTGGAACATTCAAAATAATCAAAGAAGAAGCATCTTCCGCCGGCATCCGCCGTATCAAAGCAGTGCTAGAATAAGTTGATGAGTTTTTTAAATCTCTTTCGCGATACGAAAAAATCTCAATCGGTGGTGCTTATCGATGTTACTGCCGACTCGGTCGCTGGCGCATATGCGCTCTATAAAGAAAGTGAGACGCCAACACTGCTCTATACGCGCCGGCTCCCGCTCGATATAAGAGAAGGTGAACCGTGCGAACAAGCGATGGTACGTGCACTTACTATTCTAGGCAATGAGCTTATTCGTGAGGGTGCTCCGATTCTTATGCGTGCGACAGGAAATGGACATGCTGACACGGTTCTGGTATCGGTCGATACCCCGTGGCAGGAAACAAAAGTGCGCACCGAGAACTTCGAACGAGAAAAACCGTTTATGTTTACAAAAACCATTGTCGCGACAGCGATAGAAAAAACGAGTATCGTCCCAACAGGGAAGTTTCTTGCCGACGAGAGTATCGTGAGCACGATACTTAATGGCTATGAGACGCACGACCCATACGGGAAGCATACACGCCGCGCGTCAGTAACGGTTATCACCTCATTTATTGAAAAAATTATTTTTGACACTATTGTTTCTATACTCCGCGACCTTTTCCATACGAAACATATTTTTATTATCGCGAGTGGTTCTCTTCGTTATCAAGCGATACGTGCCGCTTTCCCGCATGAGCGCAGACCCGACACTTCTTCTCTCGTACAAGCACTTGAGGCAGCGAACACTAAGAAACTCTGGATTCCTGGTTTACCTCCTAAGATTGTTCCCGTTCTTGCGGGTCACATAGCTGGGGCTGTTCGACAAACCACCACAACTCCTCCCGATCTCCACCTCCTCCTTATGGCACTGTATTACTCGCGCCATGCTTCAGAATAATCTGTGCAACACCTGGTGTTGCACAAAAACGACAGACATTGACAGATTTATACAGGTGTGTATAATAGACAGCAGAACGCAAATGTATCTTTCATAAATCACGCTGTCAAAAAGAAAGGTTGTCGCGATGGACAGAGAACAAATGCATTCGCTCGTCTCTGGGGGAAGGGTGACATCACCCAAGGGATTTGTATTTCATGTAGTGGCTAATCACGGAGGAAGAAGGGTGACCGTGGTAAAAGCCGTTGAAATCAGAAATTCATCGGAGTGGACTCTTGTGGGCAGTGTTCCATTAAAGAATATTCTCGGTTTGAACCCTGGGGACATAGTTCGGCATATTCCCTCCGGAGATTCCTTCATCATCACTATGGGGCACTCTTCCACCGAATTCGGAACATACGCCACAGGGGTAGCAAGTGATGAAATAACCGAATCAAATCGGATGGCGTGGAAGTTGTTTACCGAAGTGTGACATTCCTAGCGAAAATGATGTTGAAAGACCGCATGGCAGTACGCCCAGCGGTCTTTTTAATACACAGGCGGTGCGGGAGGTTGCAAAGAAGAGGTGTTATACTCCGCTCATATGCACACACTTGAAGACATCATCCCACCATCGAGAAGAAAGGAAAATCAATCGCCTAATGACCGGCCAGTCAGTAGGGAACCGAGGAACCATTCCCGATTCCCCTTTGCGACCATTTTCGTCATTATTCTCGTTATTGCAGCGTCCGTGGGCGCTCTTTTCTATTTCTCCAGCGCGAAGGTGGAGATAACGCCAAATACGGTTTCGGCAGCAGTCCAGAGCTCATTTACTGCGAATCAGAGCACGGGAAATTTGCCGTTTGAGATAATCACTGCCGAGAAAACCGCTTCGCAGACAGTGGCAGGAAGCGGCACCAAGACCGTTAATTCTTCCGCATCAGGAACTGTCACTATCTACAATACTCAAACAAAGACCCAACAGCTCATTACGAACACTCGTTTCGCTACTGCTTCGGGTCTCATTTTCCGCATCCATTCAGCCGTTTCAGTTCCGGCTGGCACCTCTGCGAAGCCGGGAAGTATTACTGCAAAGGTATTCGCTGACCAGACAGGCGATTCCTATAATGTGGGCCCGACATCCTTCACTATTCCTGGATTTGCGGGAACAGCGCAGGCGAGCCAAGTGTACGCACGGTCAACATCTGCGATGACAGGCGGCGCTTCAGGCACAGTACCAGTTGTCGATAGTGCCCTTGAAGCTAAGACTCGTAGTGCGCTTATTACTGCCCTTGGTCCAGATATCGCCGCGAGTATTAAGGATAAAATACCAGCTGGATACGTGCTTGTCCCCGGTTCTGCCACCACCACCTATCAAGATCTTGCGTCCGCACCTTCTGTAACCACAGGCCAAGTCGAAGTGAAAGAACAGGGAACTATCACTGCAGTCGTTTTCCCGAATGCAGCACTTGCAAAAGCGATTGCGTCGTCAGTCGCTGGACTATCATACCAAGGCGAACCGCTTACGCTCTCATCTACTGACAGTCTTCTACTCTCTGCGACAGGCGGCATTCCTGACTCGAACGCCACATCATTCTCATTTACCCTCTCTGGCACCGCACCGCTTATATACACGGTAGATCCGGTACATATCGCTGCAGCTATCGCTGGAGAGACCCGCTCATCGGCAGAAGTAGCGCTGACCAACTACCCAGAAGTTAAGCGTGCTGTTATCGTCCTTCGGCCATTCTGGAGACAGACATTTCCTCAGGATCCATCCTCTATCTCAGTCGTAGTGGCGGACACACATTGACGATTTATAAGCTACCTGATAGATTGATAAGGCATCTGCATGATTGAAAGCGAAGAAACTAAAGCCACAGCGGTTGGCACCGTTGAAGAGGTGTTACCTAACTCGCTTTTCAGGGTTCGTCTTTCGAAAGAAAAAGATCAGTCCCCAGAAGCTTCAGAGAATGGGGATGCAGTTGAAGAGGGAGAGTTGTTGCTCGCCTACCTCGCAGGCAAGATGCGTTTGCACCGTATTCGCGTTCTGGTCGGTGATCAGGTGGATATGGTGCTCGACCCGTATGGAGGAAAAGCAAGAATTGTGCGCCGTTTAACCTAATATAATTTTAGACACTTTTTACGATGAAAGTTCTCGCTTCAGTAAGAAAACAACAACCAGGAGATCAACTCGTCCGTCGTGGCGGGTGTCTGTATCGTATCAATAAGAAGAACCCTCGCCGTAAGGCGCGTCAGGGTTAATTTTCATATATGCGTATTGCCGGCGTTACTATTCCAGATACAAAGCAGCTCGCGTATTCGCTGCCGCTTATTTTCGGTATCGGACCAACGCGTGCTCGAAAGATTTTGAAAGAAGTGGGTGTTGAACCAACAAAGAAAGGAAGCGAGATTACGAGTGATGAAGAACAGAAGATTCGCGCGCTCGCCGAGGGCTTTACGATCGAAGGCGAGCTACGTCGTGAGATTGGACAGAATATCAAACGGTTGAAAGATATTCGCAGTGCACGTGGCGATCGTCATACGAAGGGTCTCCCTGTACGCGGGCAACGCACGAAGACCAACTCTCGTACGCGACACGGCAACGTGCGTAAGACGATGACATCAGGTCGTCGTTCGCTCGAAAAGACATAATCATATGGGTAAAAAACGCATCATTAAGAAGAGTGGGCGAGGCATGGATCAGGGACGCAAGGAGCGTGCCATGTCGAAGACTACAAAGCGTCATCTCGAGAAGGGTATTCTTCATATCGAGGCAACCTTCAATAATACGAAGGCTATTTTGACCGATGAGAAGGGCAATGCGGTCGTAAGCTCGAGTGCAGGCGCACTTGGCTTCTCTGGTGCACGAAAGTCGACACCGTATGCTGCTGCGAAGGTTGGAGAATTCCTCGGAGAGAAAGGTGCCCTTATCGGTCTGAAGGAAGCCTCCGTCATCATTCGTGGTGTTGGTGCTGGCCGTGAGTCAGTCCTCCGCGCTTTTTCAGGTAAAGGCATTCAGGTTAAATCTATTAAGGATGTGACGCCAGTTCCTCATAACGGCCCGCGTCCGCCAAAACCGCGTCGCGTATAATTTATGATTACTGGACCACGATACAAAATAGCAAAACGCCTTGGCGCCTCCGTCTTTGAAAAAGCACAGACGCAGAAGTTTGCGCTCTCGGCTGATCGCACCGCGAAGAATAAAAAGCGCGGTCGCGGTCGCCAGAGTGAATACTCCAAGCAGATGTTGGAGAAGCAGAAGGTGCGCGTTACCTATGGTCTCCAGGAGCGCCAGTTCCGTAATTACGTGAACAAAGCGCTTGCCGATGCTCATAAGATGAAGCCGATCGATCGACTTCATGAACTCCTCGAAATGCGTCTCGACAATGTCGTGTGGCGCCTCGGCCTCGCGAAAACGCGTCGAGGAGCACGCCAGATGGTCGCACATGGCCATGTGGTCGTGAACGGAAAGAAGTCCCGTGTTCCGTCACAGGCACTTTCAGTTGGCGACAAGATTTCGGTCCGTGAGGGTTCAAAGGATCATGGGGTGCTCGTCGGATTCGCTGAGCGCTTTATGGATCGTCCGCTTCCGTCCTGGCTCGTCTGGGATCCGAAGAAGATGGAGGGCTCTATGAAAGAGCGCCCGACGGCCGCTTCAGCGGATCCGGCAGGCGATCTCGTTATGGTGCTCTCGTTCTACACGAGATAATTTATTCATTGGTAATTACGATTGCGTTATGGAATACCACATTACACTTCCCAGCAAACCCCGAATCGTCTCTGAAGACGGAGTACAAGGAGTTTATGAAATTGATTCTCTGTATCCGGGCTACGGACACACGCTCGGCAACTCGCTGCGCCGCATTATTCTTTCTTCTCTTCCTGGTGCAACAGCTACCCAAGTAAAGATCGAAGGCGTCCCGCACGAATTCGCTACTATCGAAGGCGTTCGCGAGACCGTTATAGAAATACTTTTGAATATTAAACGTGTTCATTTCGTCCTTCATGGCGATGAACCACAAACCATTTCGCTCACTGCGAAGGGTACGACCGCTGTAACGGCGAAGGACTTCAATCTTCCGACTCAAGTAGAGGTTAAGAATCCTGACCAGCACATTGCTGACCTCTCAGGGAAAGCGTCACTCGAATTGGAAGTAACGATTGAGCGCGGTCTCGGCTATGTTCCTCGCGAGGTGCTCACTGCAGACAAAGTCGATATCGGTACTATCGCGCTTGATGCGACCTTCACCCCGATTCGCCGTGTGAATTACGAAGTCGACAATATGCGCGTGGGTGATCGTACTGACTTCAATCGTCTCCGCATTCTTATCGAGACCAACGGCACTATCGCTCCGAGAGAAGCGCTAGAGAAATCAATCGAGACAATGATTCACCAGCTCAAATCGGTTATCGGATTCCAAGAACCGGAAAGTGCACAGCTCTCGAGTAATGATTCTTCTCCTTCACCGAAATCAACAGAAGGTTCTACCGAAGCGACGAAGATTAAGATTGCTGATCTCGGCCTCTCGGCCCGCATCACTTCAGCACTCGAAGGAGCTGGTATTAAGAGTGTTGCTGGTCTCGCTCGTAAGTCAGCAACCGCGCTGAAAGAGCTCGATGGCATTGGTGAGAAGGCAGTAGAGGAAATCTCTGATGCGCTCGCCGAGCTTGGATTCGTCCTGAAGAACGACTAATACTATGACTTTTGCCCGCAAAACGCGTTTTGATCGTCCGGTGAGCCAATACCGAGCGCTTTTGCGTTCTCTCGCGCGTTCTCTCATCCTCGAAGGAACCATCTCGACGACCGAAGCGAAAGCAAAAACATTGCGTCCATTCGTCGAGCGTCTCGTGACCTATGCGAAGAAGAATACGCTCGCGAGTCGCCGTCTCACGAAGGCGCGTCTCGGCGACACTGCCGCAACGAAGAAACTCTTCGACGTTATCGGTCCGCGCTATGTCGACCGTAAGGGTGGATATACTCGTATCGTGAAGCGCACGAAGCGCGGTACGAATGACGCGAGGAAGCTTGCGTATATCGCTTTTGTCTAGTATCCATTACCTATGACCTTGAACACGAAGCCGGCGCCAACAACCCACATTATCGATGCGACTGATCGCACGATTGGACGCGTGGCGAGCGAGGCAGCACACGCACTTCTCGGGAAGCGTTCAGTACACTTCGCGAAGAATCAGGCACAGCCAGTAACGGTGACTATCAACAATGCTGAGAAACTGCATCTCCCAACACGTCGTGTCAAAGGGAAAATCTATATGCGCTACACCGGCTATCCAGGCGGCGATCGCTCTATGAGTATGGAAGTGATGATCGAGAAGAAGGGTATTGCCGAGGTCGTGAAGAAGACGATTGAGGGAATGCTCCCGCACAACAAGTTGCACAAACCTCGTATGAAGAATCTCATCATTAACGCATAATATGGCTACTACTTTTTTCATGGCAGTTGGACGTCGCAAGACCGCTATTGCGAGTGTTCGCATGAGCGTCGCGCCGAAGTCGAGCGTTGTCGTAAACGGCAAGAGCGCAAAAGAATATTTTAAAACAGATGAACGCGCGAAAATTGCCGAAGAAGCATTCGCAAAAGCTGAGAGCGCCGAGAACTATGCGGTCATCGCGCATGTCGAAGGTGGTGGTGTCGCCGCACAGGCAGACGCACTCCGCCACGCGATTTCTCGTGCTATCACGAAGGCAGAGCCGAAGACCCGCACCATTCTCAAATCGGCCAAATTCCTCAAGCGCGATCCACGAGCCAAGGAACGAAAGAAACCGGGTCTCAAGAAAGCCCGCAAGTCCCCACAGTGGTCGAAGCGTTAATAACTTCTTCATCGTCACTTCGGCTCTGATACGATAGAGCTAATGTTGCTCAAGTTTACTATCCATTGTCAGCACCGACTTCTTGAACGCTTACTCAATACTGAGCACATCAAGAAAGCTATTCTAAAGCCGGACAAGAAATGCAACGCGGGAGATGGGGCAACTAAGGTTTGGAAGAAGATTGGAAAGAAAGAGATTGTGGTAGTATATTCTCGAGACGGGTTTCGCGATAGAAAAAATCATTATTTCATAATCACGGCTTATTACTTATGAAAATTACCTACGACAAGATAGCAGATGCGGCATATATGACTTTGCGCAAGGGCAAGGTGGCTAAGACCGTGGAAATGAGTAATGATGTTATCGTTGACCTCGACAAGAAGGGAAACCTTCTTGGAATCGAGATGCTCAGCGCCTCAAACCAGTTTCCTAAAAAAGGTCTCGCTAAAAGCGTCATCTCTGGTATCCCGATAGAAATTATTTCTCGCACGCCTGTCGCGGCATAATAGTATACTGTTGATTGTTGTTGGGCATAGGCCTTAGAACCAAAGTCAACAAACCAGGACGCATATGTGCGCCTACAAGCCTAGAAAATCCGACAGCAAAACCGAGCTTCACCGCTCGGTTTAATTTTTTGACTCCGCACAAACTTTCGGGCATACTGAATGGATGATGGATGAACAAGTCGAGCAGCGAGACCCTGAGTCAGACGAGAGGGATGAAGTAATTATTGAGCCCGAGACAGACGAAGAAGGAGGAGAGAACCGACCGGAAGATAAAATCGCGAAGATGCGCGAGGAGTTGAGTGCGTGCCGGAAGGAGAAGCAGGAATATATGGACGGCTGGCAGAGAGCAAAAGCGGACTATGTGAATGCCCTGAAGCGCTTTGAAACCGAGTCGAAGGCGTCCCAGTTAAAGGGGAAGGTGAAGGCAGTGGAGACACTTCTCCCTGCCTTCGACGCCCTCGAAAGGGCAAAAGAGCATGGGGAAATACCTGAAGGGTTCTTGGCTATCGCGAAGCAGATCGAGAGCGCCTTTGCTTCGCTCGGGCTCGAAGAAGTGGGGAAAGTTGGCGAGAAGTTTGACCCCGCATGGCACGAAGCGCTCGGACAGGATGCAGTTGATTCAATCGAAGAAGATGATAAAATTACTGCCGTACTAGAAAAAGGGTGGCGCGTTGGAGAACAAATTATCCGTCCTGCAAAAGTTCGAGTAGGAATGTTAGGACATCCGATGTCCTAAATGCGCGAGGGACATCTGATGTCCAGCCCGACGGAGCGATTACCAAAATTAATAATTTTCATTATGGCAAAAATACTTGGTATTGATTTGGGCACGACCTATTCCGCGATGGCAGTCGTCGAGGGTGGCGAACCACGCATTCTCGAGAATGCTGAGGGTTCGCGCACGACTCCTTCAGTCGTCGCGATAGGGAAGAATAATGAGCGCATCGTCGGCACTCTGGCGAAGCGTCAGTCGGTCACCAACCCGCTCAACACCATTTTCCAAATTAAGCGTTTCATCGGTCACTCTTTTGACGAGCCAGCAGTGCAGAAAGATAAAGAGTCAGTGCCATTCGAGATGCGGAAAGCCGACAATGGCGGCATCGAGGTGAAGATGAACGATAAATGGTATCGCTCTGAAGAGATCTCGGCGATGATCTTGGGGAAATTGAAAGCCGATGCTGAAGCACGCTTGGGTGAGAAGATTACCGAAGCGGTTATTACGGTGCCTGCCTACTTTAACGATGACCAGCGCAGCGCGACGAAGGCCGCGGGAGAAATCGCGGGTCTCGATGTGAAGCGCATCATTAACGAGCCGACCGCAGCCGCGCTCGCGTATGGATTTAATAAGAAGAAGGATGAACAGATTGCGGTCTTCGACTTCGGCGGAGGGACCTTCGATATCTCGGTACTCGAGGTAGGTGGTGATGTTATCGAAGTGAAGAGTACGGATGGCGATGCACACTTAGGCGGTAAGGATATCGATCAGAAGATTATTAACTGGCTCGCCGAAGAGTTTAAGAAGGAGAGTGGTATCGATGTGTTGAAGGATCCGCTCGCGCGTCAGCGTCTCGACGAAGCGGCCGAGAAGGCAAAAATCGAGCTCAGTAGCGCGATGGAGAGCGAAATAAATATTCCATTCCTTACTTCTGACGCTTCTGGCCCGCGCCACCTGCTTATTAAGATGAGCCGCGCGAAGCTTGAAGAGCTTTCGAGTGAATTTATCGAGCGTGCGATGGATATCACCAAGCGCGCCATAGACGCGTCGCCGTTTAAGGTCGGTGATATTGATGAAATCATTCTCGTCGGCGGACAGACTCGTATGCCGGCGATACAGACAGCCGTCGAGAAGTTCTTCGGTAAGAAGCCGAATATGAGTGTAAATCCTGATGAAGTGGTTTCTATTGGTGCGGCGATTCAGGCCGGTATTCTTCAGGGCGATGTGAAGGACATCTTGCTTGTCGATGTTATCCCGCTTTCGCTCTCTATCGAGACGATGGGTGGCGTCGCGACGAAGCTCGTCGAACGCAATACGGCGATTCCGACAAGTCGTTCGCAGACATTCTCGACCGCTGCCGACAATCAGTCGTCAGTAGAGATTCACATCACGCAGGGTGAGCGCGCGATGAGTGCCGATAATAAATCACTCGGGAAGTTTATGCTCGACGGTATTCCGCCCGCTCCGCGTGGTATGCCACAGGTTGAAGTAACCTTCGATGTCGATGCATCGGGCATTCTCACCGTCACTGCCAAAGAGAAGACGACAGGGAAAGAGCAATCGATAAAAATTAGCGGCTCGACTGGTCTCTCAAAAGAAGATATCGAGAAGATGAAGACCGATGCTGAGACACACGCGTCTGACGACGAGAAACGCAAAGAGCTCGTTGAAGTGCGTAACATCGCTGACCAAGCGGTCTATGCGGGAGAGAAGGCGATTAAAGAACATGGAGAGAAAGCTGGAGCAGAAGTGGTCAAAGAAGTGCAGGATAAAATCGATGCATTGAAGACCGCGAAGGGAGGCGAAGACGCCGGAACGATTAAGAGCGCGACTGAAGCACTCTCTTCAGTACTTATGAAGATTGGCGAGGCAATGTCGGCCTCCTCCGCCAAGGCTTCGGGGGGCCAAGAAAATCAGCCACCTCCTCCTCCCGAATCAGCTGGTCCAACCGATGCAGAGTTCAAGGAGAAAGAATAAAGATAAATACATAACAGGAAACAAACCCTGCGACACATCGATGTCGCAGGGTTTGACATAAATATAGAAATGCAGTATTTTTCTATCGGGCAAAGCGCTCACAAACTAGCGGAACGCTAGTTCTTTGAAAACTACGGAATGTAGGAGGTAGGAAATGAGAGTGAACGCATCGAAGAATCAGCGTCTGATCAAACAGTACCCGTTCGTGGCCGATATCCTTTCGGCCAGTATGGAACCTCTCGATGGCAATGGTGGCACCAGCGTAGGTGACCTTACCATCAAAGTCGAGAAGGCCGACGGGGATCTCATGTTTCGCCAGGCAGACAATGTCGGTCTTGGCGACGACACCTTCATCTTCCAGATGAAGGGAGACCACAGGGATCAGATCATGCGACGTGGCGAATATCTCTTTGCCATCGACGGTAAGGGAAAAATCATCAACCGTGTGAACTGGCCGAGAAATGACAAGGAACACAGAACGATCGGTGAAGTGTATGGCTGGTCAGTGCTCTGGGCGACCAAGCACGGCAAAGACCATTACTCGAATCCCATCTGGGACATAACCAAGTTCTTTGTATGGGTCACCGTTGAAGCGTGGTATATGGACACCAAGAATGATATCCCCAAGGACAGATTCGGCGAGTTCCGAGACCGTTCGGTACACATCACCATTTACGGCGCACCGGATTGCGGATTCGAAAAACTCCAAGAACAGTCCTGTCCCGCGGAGAATCTCTATCTGGACAGCGACGTGCTCATGCGTGCGACACTCATCAACAATCACGACATCATAACCATCGGCGGCCGGCTCGACGAGCTGTGTCGGTTGTTCCAGGACGAGGTTTACTTCAATGGAATGAAGACAGTCCTCGACGGAGGAGAGTACCGTGGTGCATCCGGACAGTTCGGGGCCGCCAAAGTGCTCTGCGCTGAGATGTGTGGCTACGACCGAGTCATGCTCGAGGATAGTGTTTGCTGGATCACTTTCCAGTTGAGACCGGATGCAAGCATGATGTATGTGCTCGGCATGGGCGGCACGCTTCCGCAGCTCCGCAATCTCATCAAGTTCGTGGTAAAGATGTGGAACGACAAGATCGAAAGCCGTTCCAACTTCAAACCGGACAAGAATGTTTCGGTCATGTAGTACAGCTCATTTCGAGGAGCGTGTGTGGAGAAATCCGCACGCGCTCTTTTGTTTTACATACAAGAATAAGAGGCGTATAATGCGAAAAACATGGCAAAAGACTACTACAATGTGCTCGGAATAGATAAGAAAGCGACCAAGGACGATATTAAAAAAGCGTTCCGTAAGCTCGCGCATAAATATCATCCCGACAAGGGCGGCACTGACGAGTCGAAGTTTAAGGAAATTACCGAGGCGTATTCTATCTTGAGCGACGATAAGAAGCGTCGCGAATATGATACATATGGTCAGTCATTCGCTGGCAGTTCGGCAGGATCGTCGAGAGGAGGCCAGCAGCAGGGCAATCCGTTTGGAGGTTTTGATTTTAGTGGATTCCAGCAAGGCTTTGGTCAAGGCGGTGTCGAATTCGATCTTGGCGACATCTTCGGCGATATGTTCGGAGGCGGTCGCGGACAGTCGCGCACACCGCGCGGTCGCGACATTTCTATCGACCTCGAAATCTCATTTAAAGATGCTGTCTTCGGTACCTCGCGTAATGTCCTCATCGCGAAGGTTTCGACCTGTGAACTCTGTAAAGGAAGTGGTGCGAAGCCGGGCACTGAGCTCGAGACCTGTAAGACCTGTAACGGCAGTGGGCGCATCCACGAGACGCGTAATTCTATCCTCGGACAATTTACCAGTGCACGCGTCTGCACCGCCTGTGATGGCACGAGCAAGATTCCGAAGGAGAAGTGCCCAGAATGTAAAGGACAAGGTACGAAGCGAAAGGAAGAAGAAATCCATATCAACATTCCTGCCGGCATCGATAATGGCGAGATGATTCGATTACCTCAACAGGGTGAGGCAATCAAGACCGGCATCGCGGGCGACCTCTATGTGAAGATTCATGTGAAGCCGCATCCGGTCTTCCGTCGCGAGGGTTCAAACCTCGTTATGAATTTCCCGATGAAGCTTACTGACGCGCTCCTCGGCACCACTGCTTCTATCGAGACCTTAGAAGGGAAGACGCTCGAAGTAAAAATCCCTGCGATGAAGCGCGCAGAAGAATTACTGCGCGTCGCAGGGAAAGGTATTCCTGTTGAAGGTACGCGCGGCGACCTTATTATTCGTCTCGAAGTCGCCCTCCCGACCAAGCTCTCCAGTAAAGCGAAGAAGTCAGTGGAAGAATTGAGGACGGAAGGGCTTTAGATCATGTCAGGATGTACAATGTCCTGGCATGGGGATAAGGGATGACCACGAGAGTATAGAGGTATAATAAAAAAATGGCAGATATCCAATTTAACAAAGAGCAAGGATTTCAACGTCCAATGCTCGAAAAACAGAAGTCACTTTTTGTTCGTCTTATCATCGCCACCGGCATCGTCTCAACCGAACGCGCAGCGGACTATATCTTGTTTGGCATAGCGATGCTCGCGATTATTTTCGCTTTTACTATTTCTTATTTTGTGAGCAGCGGTCCCGTGGCACCACCACCAGCTAGCCAGATAATCTGGGTCGCTGGACCAGATGCTATGCCAGGAAATAATTAATATGAAAAAATCACGCGGCTTTACTCTCATCGAACTTCTTGTCGTTATTGCGATTATTGGTATTCTTTCGTCGGTCGTACTTGCATCCTTGAACACTGCTCGTATGAAATCGCGCGATACGAAGAGGATGGCTGATTTGGGACAAATACGGATTGCACTTGAGATGTACTACAATGATCACGGATATTATCCACAGTCGAGTTGCGGGTGGGACTGTAATGGATATAGATACAGTTATTCGAGTAGTGGTTGGAATGTCCTTGCAGCAGATCTGAAACCTTACATAGCAACATTACCTCAAGACCCACTTAATACTGGGAAGTGTGCTCCTTGGAACACAGGATGTTACACATATGCCTATGGCAATGTGGGTAAATCAAAATACTCGCCTGGACAGTATGACTTAACCGCTCAATTGGAAGATACAAGCAGCCCTTATCGATGCACAGTTAAACACTATAGATTCTATTTTTCTAATTCACTCTGGTGTGGTGGCTATTCAGGCCAAATCTACGAGGCGTCACTTCAATAAATTAAAATAGGTTATACTCGAAATATAAATATGACTGCAACCACTAGTAGTATTACTGATATGGGTTCACTCGCGACGAACACGATGATGTCGGTATGGTCGGTGGCAAATGATTTTCTTATTGTCATTATTTTGCTCGCCGCCCTTTTCCTCTTCGCGCGGTATGTCGGACGTGGCCCGTTCGTCGCGCTTCTTATATCGCTCTATGCGGCGTATGCTCCCTACAGCATATTCCCGTATACCTCATACCTTCCCGCGACAACACCGCTCATAACATTCTTATCGCACGCCGGTCTCTACGCCGCTTTTGTATTCATATTCTTCCTTATCCTGCGGCGCGTTATTGTCTCTGATTTTCTCTATATCGGAATGTTCGGGCTTATCATACTTTCATTTCTTGGTGCCGCATTCCTTATCGCTCTCGCATCACACGTCTTCCTTATCGCTCCAATCTATCACTTCACTCCTGCTATTTCTGCACTCTTTCCCGCACAGTATTTCTTCTGGTGGTTCGCCGCTCCGGCAGCTGGTCTCTTATTCTTCGCCCGGTAGTGGTATAGTTTCTTCATGAATATCGCTGAAGAACTCAAAGCACGTGGGCTGGTTGAACATTTTTCTGCTCCGATTGAACAAATACTATCGACGCCTCGAACCGTGTATCTCGGTATTGATCCGACTGCCGATTCAATTCAAATTGGGAATCTTGCTGTCGTACTTTTGATGAAGCGTCTCGGCGATGTGGGCAACAAACTCGTTTTCCTCGTCGGCGGTGCCACTGGTCAAATTGGCGATCCAAGAGATGTTGGCGAGCGCACACTTCTTGATGAAAAAGTAGTTGCGGCGAACACACGCGCGTTGAAATCACAGTTGAAAAAAATTCTCGGGAACACCTCTTTCAGAATGGTGGATAATGCCGACTGGCTTTCTAAAGTGAAGTTGCTCCCGTTCCTTCGCGACATCGGCAAACACTTCACCGTCAACGATCTTATTAAGCGCGACATTATTAAGAAGCGTCTCGACACTCCCGACGAGAGCATCTCGTATACCGAGTTTACCTATGCGCTCCTTCAGGGCTATGACTACCTAACACTGAATCAGAAATATGGCGTCGATCTCGAAGTCGGCGGTTCAGACCAGTGGACGAACATTCTCTCGGGCGTCGACCTCGTGCGGAAGCGCTTAGGGAAGCAGGTATTCGCCTTCAGTATGCCACTCGTTACGGACGCTACTGGTAAGAAGTTCGGAAAGTCAGAAGGAAACGCCATCTGGCTCGACGCGAAGAAGACCTCGCCATTTAGCTTCTATCAGTTCTGGATTAATCTTCCCGACACCGATATTGAGAAATATCTGAAGGTCTACACCTATCTGCCGCTTCCCGAGATTGATGCCCTGATGGAGCTCCATCGCCGTCAGCCGGGCGATAGACAGGCACAGGAGACGCTCGCTCGGCTCGTGACCGAGATCGTGCACGGCCCAGCCGCGACGGCGCAGTCAGCCGCCGCGAGCGACGCACTCTTCGGCTCGACACCTTTTGGCGAGCTCTCGCGCGAAGCGCGTATGGTCGCGCTCGCTGAAGCGTCTTCGGTATCATTCACAAAACAAGAATTGGAGGATGGCGCCTCGCTCGCTGAAGCATTAGTAAAAGGAGGCCTCGCGTCGTCGAAGTCAGACGCGCGCCGTCTTATTGAAGGGAAGGGCATCACGCTCTCGGGCTTCCTGATAGAGAATCCTGATCAGAAAATCCATCTGGGCGACCTGCCTGCGCAGGCAGGCCTACCAGGCGGCTACGCCCTCGTACGGAAAGGGAAGCAGGGTGTGTTGATCATTGAAGCCAAGTAAATGACTCAAAATAATTACGCGTTTATTGACAGCCAAAATCTAAACCTGTCTATTCGCGCACTTGAATGGAAGTTGGATTTCAAGAGATTCCGCGTTTATTTGCGAGATAAGTACAAAGTATCTGAAGCGTTTCTCTTCATTGGATATATTGAGGGCAATAATGATTTGTATTCATCACTTCAGACTGCTGGTTTTATTTGTGTCTTTAAGCCAACATTGGAGTATAAAAATGGAAAAACAAAAGGAAATTGTGACGCTGAGTTAGTATTGCAATCAATGATAGAATATCCGAACTACAACAAAGCTGTCATTGTAACCGGGGATGGAGATTTTTATTGTCTCGCAAAATACCTTATTGAAAAAGGAAAGCTAGAAGCATTGATTATCCCAAACAAATTTAAGTTTTCGGCACTTCTGAGATTTAAGATATTTCGCCCGTACCTTCGGTTCATGAATGATTTGAGAGAAAAGCTTGAGTATAAAAAAGAAAAGACCCCACAAGGACGAAACCTTGAAGGGTAGTCTTTTCCGTTGGTGATGCTTGAAAGATAGCATTTTTATTCTAAAAACGCAAGAGAATCTGGGGGCTGTGGAAAAGTATGCTTTTTCCTGTTAAGCTCTAGTTATTGCATCGGTGGCGGAGTGGTCAATCGCAACAGACTGTAAATCTGTCGGGCATAGCCCTACGAAGGTTCAAATCCTTCCCGGTGCACATGAAGAAAAGACAGCACCTGCGTGCTGTTTTTTCTTATATTTATTCGTGTTCGCCACAAAGACAGAAACTCCTGCCCTAGGGCAGGGTGATTTTTGGTAACTTTATAGGGTTGCATAACCACATTTTTGGCAGGCGAAACTGTTATAGTGAACATATGACGACTGCTGAGGCGATTAGGAAAATACAAAGCGAATTTGATATAAACGCAATTTATGCACACAGTGTCTACAGTTTGATTCGTTCGGAAGATTTTATGGACGAGGCTGCAAAAATAATAGAAGGAAAACCGAAGCCATTTGTAAAATGGGTTGGAGGGAAGCGCCAACTACTAAGGCAATTTAGAGAGATGAGGTTGTACCCACCGGAAAAATTTAACCCAAAATCTGGAAGATATTTTGAACCATTTGTCGGCGGCGGAGCTGTATTTTTCGATTTGCTTCCACGGAAAGCTTTTCTCTCTGACTTAAATAGTGAACTCGTCATTACCTACAATGTCATTAAAAATGATGTAGAAAAATTGATCATCTCTCTGAAAAAACACAAAATAAATAAAGAATATTATCTAAAGATTCGTGCCAAAAATCCGGACGAACTTTCTAATATAGATATTGCTTCTCGCTTCATTTATTTGAACAGAACATGTTTTAACGGCGTGTACCGAGTGAATAGCAACGGTGGATTTAATGTGCCGTTTGGTAAATATACAAATCATCTTATTTGTGATGAAGTTAATTTGAAAAAAGTGTCGAAAGCGTTGAAAGAAGTCGAGATAAAGAAGCAAGACTATAAAGAGGTACTTAAAAAGGCGAAGAAAGGTGATTTCATCTATTTTGATCCCCCGTATCACCCAATGAGCAACACTGCTTCTTTTACCTCATACACGAAAGAAGATTTCTCCAAGAAGGATCAGACAGAACTAAAAGACATATTTGTAAAGTTACACAAACGAGGATGTTTTGTTATGCTGTCAAACTCGGACACCCCTTTCATAAATGAAATATATTCAGGAATTAAAGGCATTCGCATCGCAAAAGTGCAGGCTGGACGCATGATTAATTCTCAGGCTTCTGGAAGAGGGAAGATATCTGAATTACTAGTGACCAACTATTAGTTACACTAGGAAGATTTGCGTCTGTATTCTAATTTTTTTAGACCATGAAGTCATTAAAAGAAATTCAATTTAAAAAAGCATACGATTCGGATCGTGACGATTTATTGAAGGATTTTTATATACCAGCTATATCGGCCGGAGTGAGTTATAAAAGATTAGCGGGTTTCTTTTCTTCTGGAATTCTGTCTGCTGCAGCAAGAGGTGTTGCAGATTTTATCGAGAATGGTGGATCAATGAAATTGATCGTTGGAATAGATATTCACGAAGATGATTATAATGCAATGCAAAGTTCATTAAAAGATCCTGAACGTTACATTCTAGAACATTTTGATAAAAATTTTAAAGAAATAGAGGATCTTCTTCGTGAAGATAAAGTTGAAGCACTTGGCTGGATGCTCGCCAATCACAAAATGGAAATAAAGCTTGGATTAGTTCGTGGCGGAGGCCTTTTCCACTTAAAAGTTGGTATTATTGAAGACAAAGATGGTAATAAAGTGTCATTCAGCGGTTCTGACAACGAAACACCTAGCGCATGGAAACATAATGTCGAAGAGTTTAAAGTTTTTAGAGGTTGGATTGAAGATGAACTTGATTATTTTAAATCAGATGAGGAGAAATTTGATAGATTCTGGTCTGGCAAAGGAACACGCGCAATAGTAGTTAATTTACCAGATGCGATCCGCGATAAACTAGTAAAATCTATTCCTCACAATAAAAAAGATTTAAAAATATTTAAAAAACATGAAAAGAGTGCGCAGATAGCAGAATTACCAAGTCAAAGTTTAAAAGAAAAGGTTGAATTGAGAGAATGTCAAAATAAGGCATTTGAATTTTGGGAAGCCCACCAAAATAAAGGAATCTTTGCCATGGCGACTGGCGCAGGTAAAACCATTACGGCCCTCATGGCGGCCAAGAGTATTTTTGAAAAAAAAGAGGAATGTTGCGCAATTATTGCTGTGCCTCAGCTACACCTTGCAACACAATGGATAGAAGATGACATAAGAAAAATGTTTCCTGATGCGCTTATCATTGAGGCACACAGTCAAGCTTCTGAATGGCGGGCCAAAGTATCACAGGCTCTTAGTGATTTTGGGGATGGATTTTCTAAACAAATATTTATAGTTACTCTTTACGCCACACTATCTTCTAAGGATTTTTTAGAAGTGTTAGACAAGAAAATTGTTTCTAATCGCGCATATATGTTAATTGCAGACGAGATGCATAACCTAGGTGCCCCAGAATATAGCAAGGGCATGATAGATAAAATAAATATACGTCTTGGTTTAAGTGCAACACCAACGAGATATTTTGACGAGAAAGGGACCAAAGATCTGGAAGATTACTTCGGGGATGTATATGAATATTCTATTGCGGATGCAATTAGAGATAAGATTTTGGTGCCCTATGAATATCATCCGATATTTATCGAGATGACCGGCGATGAATTCCAAGAGTATGTGGAAATTAGCGAGAAAATTAAGAGAAACAATTTTCGAGGTATGTCGAATGCAGATACGGACGGAAAAAAGTTTCTAGAATACTTATTTAGAGAAAGAGTAAAAATAATAAAAAAGAGTAAAAATAAATTGCCTGCCTTAGAGAAAATAATTATTGAATTAAAAAAAGATTCTCTTGCACACAAAATGCTCATATATTGTGATTCCATTGAGCAAGTTAAATCAGCACAAGAAGTGTTGAATTCGCAAGGTATTTACAGTCACAAACTCACAGAGCAGGAATCAATGAAGGAAAGGAAACAGATTTTGGATTCCTTCGCACAAAACAATTACGATGCTTTGGTGGCAGTTAAAATTTTAGATGAAGGGGTAAATGTACCTTCAGTGGAAACGGCGGTTATAGTCGCAAGTTCGACAAACCCAAGAGAATATATACAAAGAAGAGGTCGAGTTTTGAGGAAAAGTCCTGGGAAACATCATGCACATATTTACGATTTTATTGTTTTGCCTCCCAGTCAATCCTTAAGTGGAGAATTAAAAATTATTGAGCAAAATATCCTTAAACGAGAAATAAATCGAGTCCAAGATTTCTATAATACCGCTGAGAACAAGTCGTTTGTCATGAGTCAAATTATCGACAAAATGATTAAATTCGGGGTATACTTAAACTGATTATGGCAAGGTTAAATGAATCAATAATAAGTGAGATTAATGGGATACCTGAGTCCTCAAATGGGATTAAGGATTTCTTAAAATGGCTGATGGAATTTGAAAGAGAGAATTCTGATAAGTCAAAATTTCAGTATAAGTCAGAAATATTGGAGCAGGTCGAGAAAGTAATAAGTGCACAATAATATGATTAAGATTAATCGAATAAAAATTAAGAATTTTAGACAATTTAAAGATGTCGAAATCGAATTCGATGAAGATAAAGGTGTATTTCTTTTTATTGGAAAGAATGGAATAGGGAAATCAAATTTTCTAAACGCTGTGTGTTGGTGTCTGTATGGAAAACAACCTTTTAAAACCCATGATCAAGACAAGCGCCTTTTGAATGAAGAAGTAGCTGAAGTAAGTCCGAATGACCGTATTTCTGTTGAGCTTGAATTTTCGGTTAATAACGATATATATTCAATCCGTCGATTTAAAGCTGAGATTCAAGAAGATAGTTTTGTGGTAATGAGGAAGGTTGATGGAGATTGGTTACAGATGCCGAATCCAAATCATATAAGGGAGAATTTCTTACCGGAATCAGTAATTAATTTCTTCTTTTTTGATGGAGAGGCTATACAAAATTTATTCAAAGGTGATTACGCAAGAAAAATTAAAGCCAGTGTTTGGAAAATTTCGGATGTTCAAATAATTGATGATGCGTTGGACCACTTAAATAGCACTCGTGATGATCATAGGAAGAAACTTACTAAAGACATACCGGAAGATAAGAAAAAAGAAGAGGAATTGATGGAAGTTGGGCGAAATATAGAAAAAAGTAAGTCGGAACTAGAAACTAATGAGTCAACAATAGCTGATAAAAAAGAAGAGCTGGCTAAATTGAGAAAAGAGGAAGAACGTTACTCGAAGTATAGAGATCTTTACCTAAAAAAAGATGAGATTGAAAATCAACTTCTTAGTTCTGAAAGAAAATATAAGGAATATCAGGCTGAAATCAATTCACTAATTTGTGCCAATGCCCCATTTTATTATGCGATAGATGGCCTTAGGGAAGTAGAGCGTTTGGTCAATAACGATATAGAGAAAGGAGAAATTCCTTCCGATATAAAGGGGAAGTTCATCCAAGATTTAATCACTAGGAAGACATGCATTTGTGGACATCACATTGCTGAAGGTGGATCTGAGTATAAAGAGTTAAAAAAATTACTTGGTACGGCTGAGTCCAAAGATGAGAGAGAAATCCTGCTTAAGGATAGCTACTTTATAAATACTACTTTAGACGAACTTAAGTCATTACCTATCAGAATTGGAGGGCTGCGTGAAAAAAGAGCACGAGAAAATGTTGAGATTGAAAAACTACAACGACAAATTAAAGATATAAAGGAGCAACTTAAAAATGCTCCAGATAAAGAGGTCGGTGACTTGGAAAAAACAATTCAGCACGTCGAAGGCCAAATTTCTGACGCCTTGAAAGAAGTCGGTAGTTTAAAAAGGGATATCGAACTTGGTATAGTCCATGCTGAGAAGATTCGTGATGAAATTAATGAAACAATTCTAAAAAAAGGCAATAACGTCAGGATTG
>JBBABN010000010.1:15669-27307 GCA_041657665.1 Minisyncoccota bacterium | reverse complement strand
GAAGTAAAGTCCTGCGCGAGTCCCGCTACTGTTGCCGCAAGCGAATTCACCTTCCCAGCCAACTCCTTCACCGCCTCAATCAGTGGCGCGACGAGCGCACCATAATCAACCGCGAGATAGCCGTCCGAGAGTGTGGCGACGGCTTGCGGAAAGACCTTCTGCACATCTTGGGCAATCACGCCGATGAATTGGTTCTGGTTTTTCGTTGTATCTGCCCAGTTAAAGGTGACACCTTTGATTTGTTCAATGTTATGAAGTGCATCTGGAATAACCGTGATATTGGTCTTAAGTTGTTCGTCTGAAGAACACATCGTGGCACCACTACCGCTACCGATGACGCAGGTACCTCCAGAGCCGTTAATGGTGACATCACCGGTGTTAGCGATACTGAAGAGCGTTGTTGTTGCGTATGCGCTGGTTGAGCTTCCGATTGCAAATAATGTTTTATTGGTTTCGTTTGCATTCGCATGTATGGAGAGTTTCGCAAAGGGCGAAGTCGTCCCGATGCCGACTCTATTAGATTGAGCAACAACAAAACTATTAGTATTGACATTAAACGCTCCAGTTGAAGGATGAAACAAAAATGGAGCATTGGTTAAATCTGCAGAAGTCCCTATACCAAATTGACCCCCAGTATTCAAGCCAGTGAATATGTTATAACTACCATTGCCATATTGCATATTTACATTTGCTACTGTTGAGCGAGTAATCTTTATGGGAGTTGCATTGGAACTATAAATATCTAAATTTGTACTTGGTGTCGTGGTTCCAAGACCAACCTTGCCTGCAAAAACCGATGATAATGTTGTGGAGGTGGCAGTTAAGGTAGTGAATATTCCACTTGCAGGTACGATACTTCCTATATTATATGGGCTTGCAAATATCGATGCCAATGAAGCATTACTTATCGCTGTGCTCCAATAACCTTGAATATTTTTTATCTTTGTATAAACAACATCAGCTACTATGCTATATCCAGCATCGTTGAGGTGTTCAACATCATATCTTAGGGAGGTTGGGACTTTGCCAAGATCACAATCAATTTGATCTTGAGTCGTGCTAGCATACCACCCAGTTGTGTTAATTGAACCAATCGGATTACAAGAAGAAAGTAGAGCACTATTAATATCTACATAACTATTTGGATACGTGCTTTGTAATGATGAGTTATAACTCATTAATACAGTGGTACTTGCCGAACCGACACTTACTCTAACAGTTAAGCCAAGCACAATAAATTGTTTTGGATTACTTAAACTACTATACAACGTAGCAACATTATCTAATATTGCGTTTGGCAAAATGCCTTTATCTAAATCATTTTGACCTATCCATACCATAGTAAAATCATTCCACAAATCTGGACGAGCTTGAAATCGCGTTAACATTTGACTACTTGTATCACCACTATGTCCACCATTAAATACAGTTCGTCCAACCATGACAGAAAGCCTGGTGGGATAAGAACGAGATGCTGTACTGTTTTGTTCAGTAAAACTATCACCCCATGCTGATATGTTTCCCAATGTTGGAACTGTGGTATCTGACAATTTAACTGTACCCGCAAATGTTGAAGTGGCTGTTATTAAGTCGGCATTGAAATAAGAAGCGGTTACTAATCCATTCACTCCAAGTTGAGCATAAGGAGTAGTCGTTCCAATTCCTATATTTCCATTACTAAGAATGGTCATAGTAGAAGTGGCGGAGAGGATAGAACCGTTCGAGGCATAATACGGAATGCTGTTTGCGGTGCTTGAAGCGATAGTGGTGCTGATGCCGCAGGTAAGTATCGAGTCAGTGGGAGCGCAGTCGGGATTAAGCGTGGCGCCAGGGAGATAGAGCGACGCTTGCGCCGCGAACGGCGCTATGAAGAAAACGCTAGCGAGCGAGAGGGCTAACGAGAGAGAGAGAGAGAGAGAGAGAGAGTACTTTTGTGCGCATACATAAAGATCATTTAAAGAATACCATACGAAGTGGGAAAAAATCGGTTGCAGTGGATAACTAATTTGTGTGAATACCTCAACGCGTTGAGGTATTCGCCAAAATAGACCCCCGCCTAGAGCATCTTTTTGAAAACTTCGGATACGCGAGGACTTTCATTTACTCCTACAATCAGTTTCGCAAGAATGCTGTCGGGCATCTTCGGATAATTCATTGAACCGCTGTCTTCAATCTTTTTAATCAGATCGCTCATTGCAACCTCAATAACCTCGTTGCAATCGAACGCGCTTTCTTTCGTAAAAACTTTGTATTCGCGGTCTGATACAAAAACAACCGTTTTTTCGCTAATGCCAGCGCGTTTTATAAATTCTAAGCGTTTCGCGACTTGTGTGGTCGAGGTCACTAAAATGAGAGCAGTATCAGTTTTTGGATTTCGATTCAGTACTACGAAATAGCGGTTCTTGGACTGACGCCCAGCGCCATCGACTTCCATGTGGAAGTTATAGACGCATCCTTGTTCGATGCACAATGGAATCCGAATTTCGGGCGGTATGTCCATTGTGCAGGAAGTGATCAGGCGAAGAACGCCGACACTTCTTGCAACTCACTGAATGATTCTCGTGCGAGATTGAGATCGGTTTTATTCTGCGCGAACAGTGGATCGCCTCTTCCAGCGTCAGAAAAGAAGTCCTGATAATCCATCGGCACTCTCTTCTTTCCGCTCTTGAGCGCACGTGCATGTTTTGCCCATTCAGGATATTGATGACTTAATTCGGCAAGTTCAAACTGATCCTTGTCAGAAAAAGTCTTATACACGGATTCAAGACACTCGAGATCGGTTTTTGAGAAGAGATCGGTGTCCACCGGCTTGAGTGATGCAAAGGACTGTTTCTTATCGTCGCTTGGCTTGATATATTTTTTTGCATAAGAAAAAGCATCTTCCGGCATACTGTCAAGTTCAGCAACGCTTTTCGCGCGCGACCCTACAGGACCGAGCTTCATCGCCCAATAAATATCGCCGACAATCGGACGACCATATTTGCGTAGGTGCAGACGATCAGCAAGATAAATCAGCTTTATCGCCTTCATTTTATTGATTTTCCCGTCCTTTTTCTGGGCGAAGAAATTCAACGCTTGCGTGACCTTCTTGTAGCTAGTGGTGGAGGAAGCAACCATATATGCACAATATAACAAATGACGGCAATCCGCTATACTTATTACTGAACAACTTTGAGTCATTAACTCAACCCGTTGAGCCATTCGTCAAAATCTGTGTGCTGTGCACTTCGTAGCTCGACCACACTTCTGTGTGTGGCGGGCGAAGTAGTGCCTGGGCCCGGAATCGAGCCGGGGACCTTCGCTTCTTCAGAGCGACGCTCTAACCAACTGAGCTACCCAGGCAATGCGAACATCGTACCATGAAGGAGTTCTTTTTTCACGCCCTCAATCATCCCTATAAGATAATGAAATTTTGCGGTGTCACAGACCTCAACTTGCAAGGTCCCCCATGGCAAACGATTATATGGTCGTTTTCCTTTGCTTGCTCCGCTTACGAGATATGTCGTCTTAAAGAAATTCTTATGCGGCAAACTTGTTACGCGTATCCAATAAGTACGCGCTTCGTCCTCATTAATATGAGCGTAGAGTCGCATACTGAGGCGAATTTTTTCTGCAGGTATACCGAGAATCTCGCGTAAAAAATGAACGAAAACAGTAATCATCTCGGCGTCAGAATTTACAAAACTGATTGTATGACCCATGCGTTCTTTTCCATTCTTAATTTTTAATCGCTTATACCCTTCAGCCCAATACAGCACCGCTCCAACAAGCGCGAGATCTTTTTTATCTAGAGCAGGTAAACTTTTTTTACCTTGTGATTGCATCAATTTTGCACGCTGCTCCGCTTTGTGGGTCTGGAGCTTGTTTAATGTGATGAGTTTTTTTGACCCTTCTGACCTCATTCGCGAATCAAGACGCTCGCGCGCTTTATCGGACAACACGACATCCCTCAACCAGAGCGAGAGCGTTGATTTTGAAACTGAAATTTCTTTGCGAATTTCGTTATAACTGCGTCCTAAAATGCGCAGACGAAGCGCTTGAGACCGAACAGGGTTCATCTATACATTATACGCTCGCTTGTACATTATCGTATACGAGCGTTGTGGAAAACTATTTTGTTTTATATTGATCAATCAGCTTTTGCAGTTCTGCGGAAGTCGGGAGCCCGAGGAATCTAGAAGTCGTGGTAGTGGACATTCCTGAAACGGAAGAGAAATTCGCAACTATTGGTGCGAGGAATTGTTGATATAAGTAGATCGGTAAAGCGAGCACCACAATCCAGATGATGACGGTACTCATGAAGCTGAGCCACTGACTGCGTCTGATGGCACGAAGCATACGGTGATTATCCTTCACCAGCGCATGCATCTCTTCAATCTCGCGTTTTAATTCTGAGTCCATACGTTTCTCAGTATATCAAACTTAGTGCCCCTTCTAGGAGTCGAACCTAGATCAGCTCGTTAGAATGTGCCACTGACAGGAATCGAACCTGCATCTAGGGCTTAGGAGTCCCTTGTTCTATCCATTGAACTACAGCAGCGAGCGATGAAATGTGATAAATGTGTGTCTGCACATATTTTCACATTCTCCGAGCGAGCCGAATGAAAGCGTGAAAGTAACGCTTACAGCGACTTACTGAGATACTATCCTTTTACCGCACTCTTTTCCAATGAGCGTTATTGCACTCTGAATGAACAGGCGGTCTCGTATACCTGATTTCACTCGTATTCGGCACATACCATATGGAAGTTTCCCTTTCTTTTTCCCTTCGATAATTTCAACTCGTCCAATGAGTTGTTTCGACAATCCTGTCGTCTGTGCCCAAAACGCCTTTGCTCGCGGTATGGATACTTCTGTGTGAACTCTTAGAGCAATCGACAATCTGTCCTCCGCTATATTCAAGGCCTTTAAACAATAAATGAAGGTTCGTATGAGAAGTGGATCTGAGTTAATGACAGAAAAATCCCTTTTGGTACCTTCGCCCCAATATAATCCAACAAGCAAAAACAAATAATCACGATTCGAAATATTGCCTAATAGTTTTTCAACTCTCGAAATCGTATTCAAACGAAGAGCATTTGCACGGTCTTTCGATCCTCCTTGTTTTTCTCTAAGCAAGGTTTGAAATTCTTTCGGAATCTTAATATCTTTAATATGACGAAAGACGGTTGTTTTTGCGACTCCAGTTTCCTTTGAGATTTCAGGAATACTCTTCCCTTGTTTTCGTAAAGTAACAAGATGTTTGTGTTGTTCGCCAGATAGTAATTGGTACATATACAAAATATACCATATGCACACTAGTTTACATTCGCTTTATCCACACACTCTTATACTAAACAAAACACGCCTTGTAAAAACAAGGTGTGTTTTGTTTGAAATATTATCCGATAATACCAAGAGAAGTAACGAGACGTTCTTTATCAAAGCCAATAATCATCTCATCACCAACAAAGATAACTGGCACGCCCATCTGGCCAGACCTATTTATCATCTCTTGGCGTTTCTCGAGATCGCTCGCCACATCAAATTCGGTATACGTAATGCCCTTCTCTTTAAGGAAGTCCTTGGCGATAACACAGAAATGACAAGTTGGCGTGCTGTAGATGGTGACGGTTTTATCCATAATAATTCTATTATATTTCGTTATGCGACCAGTATACCACTCAAGTCTCTAGATAAAAATAGCCCCGCATTTTTCGCTTTCACGAAAAATGCGGGGCTAGTTACTCATCAGGATTCGAGAAGAAAGCAAACAAATCATCTTCGCTTAGAGGATGCCCATAACAACTACTGAGGCATGGAATATTGTTATTCGTCTTCCTCGCCAACACATAGGGATTCTTATCAGCCGCAGATATCGGCTGGTGTGGAATAACAATATCCGGCGATCCTATACTCTCCATTTGCTCCTCGAAAGTAGGCCCGAATAAACAAGGCGCGATTCCGGCAAGTGGCTCGCCATAATTAAACTTCTTGATTACTTTCGCACGAATAGTATTCACGGTGCGATCGTTATCTCGAGGAATGTACCAGCCTGGTACTAAGACAATTCTATACCACCCTTCAACAAGACGATGAGCGTCGTCATAACTACCCTTTCCTCTTCCGGTAAACATCTGGCACGCATGGTCACCTACGAAATTTAAGGTGGCCTCCAAACGCCTAAGCTCTTGTTCGCCTGTTAAATTATACCCTCTGATCGTGAAGATACTGTGGCCATGCTTATTTATTTCAAAAACAGCAGGTCGCGGCATTGTTCTTCTCCTTGTGTGAGGTTGAACTTATCAGAGATCATCTGGCGATGATACTATATTTTCTTGTTAGTTTGTCAAGTGCTGTGCACTGCGTAGCTCGATTTCCGAATCGAGCGAAGTAGTGCGGGTACCGAGAATCGAACTCGGGTCTCAACCTTGGGAAGGTCGCGTTCTACCACTAAACCATACCCGCTAGTTAAACCAATTTACTATTTTCTGCCACCACGACGGCGTCGAGGTCGGAGTCGCTGTAGCAGGCGGCACCACTACGATAACCTCTTCTCCAGGGCGCGCAACTCCGAAAGTTGTCCGTATGACAGCATCTCGTCCACGACCAGTGGCAAGAACAGCAAGATTCGCTTCGAGAGATTTCTTTCGTTCTTCGAGTGCCAAATACTGTCGTTCAGCGTTATGTGCCTCCCCAACTGCCACTTGAGCCTTCCCGACAAGTCCCCAAATAAGCGACAGCAACCAGAAAGAAATAAGGAGTGTAACGCTAATAAGGATTCCTTGCCGTATCTGCTTCGTGCGCATTATTGCAGTATAGCGTGCCTTATTACCGGTCGCTATTCTGCACCATCTTCATAAACACTTCTTCAGGAATGTTCACCTTCGCGCGCGCGAGGAGTTTCTTCTTTCCACGTTTCTGTTTATCCAAGAGTTTATTCTTTCGTGTTACATCGCCTCCATACAGATATCCTGTGACATCCTTTCTCATCGCCGAGAGCGATTTTGACGCAACAATGCGCCCCTGCACTCTCGCCTGAATCTTAGTAACGAACAGTTGTCTCGGTAAACTCGCATGAAGCTTCTCTACCATTTTCTCTGCTTCTTCTTGAATCCGTCGACGCGCGACTACACGCGTAAATGCAGGAACCGGTTCATCCGCAACAAGAATGTCGAGTCGCACTACATCCGCAACTCGTTCAGGAAGAATCTCATACGAGAGCGACGCGTAACCCGAAGAAATATTTTTCAGAGTATCGAAGAATCCGCGCATAAGTTCTCGAAGTGGCATCTCAACCATCATTTCGATACGTCCATCTTCATAGGTCTCGGTCGCGAGAGTCTGTGCCTCATGTTCATACAAGAGCTGAATGAGTGTATTAAGCGAATCAGGAGGAGTGATGATAATGACTTTTGCCCACGGTTCTTCAATCTTCATAATGTCGCCATGTTCGGGGAATTTCGCCGGAGTATAAATGGTCTCGCGTATACCATTCGTTTTTGTCACGACGTATGAGATGGTTGGAATAGTGACAATAAGAGCGAGACCAAATTCCCTCTTAAGGCGTTCGGTAATGATTTCCAGATGAAGAAGACCTAAGAAACCACAACGGAACCCTCTTCCGAGCACTCCCGAAGATTCCTCCTCAAATGAAAGCGACGAATCCGAGAGTCGCAATCGCCCCAGCGACTGTCGCAAGAGAGGAAGGTCATCTTGGCTTTCTGGATACACTGACGCCCAGACGACCGGCCGCGGGCGCTCATAGCCCTCTAAAGCGCTAAGAGACCCTCCTACTTTCCCAATAGTGTCTCCTACCGCCACGATACCCGGCTCTTTAATACCAGTAACGATATAGCCAATCTCACCAGCAGAGAGCAAGTCAGCAGGTATCTCCTCTGGCGAGAAAATACCGACCTCAAGTGCGGTAAAACTCTTACCCGCAGCGTGGAAAACAAGTGATTGACCTTTCTTAAAGGTACCGTCAAAAACGCGCAGATATATCACCACACCGCGATGTGTAGAATAAGAAAAATCGAAGATAAGCCCTCGCGGTTCCTCTGTAGGAGTGGAAGTCGGACTTCCACAGTTGCTGTGGAAGTCCGACTTCCACGAAGGAGGTGGGATTCTTCCAACGATTGCTTGAAGAAGTTCATCAGTGCCTGCTCCAGATTTCCCCGATACTGCGAGTACTTCTTCAGGAGAAACGTGCACCAACTTCGCAAGCTCGGCCTTTACTTCTTCAACACGCGCAGCAGGAGAATCAATCTTCGAGACAATAGGGATAATAGTGCATCCTTGAGTTTGTGCAGCAGCGAGTGTTGTCAGTGTCTGCGCCTGTATTCCTTGAGTTGAATCAACAAGAAGAAGAACTCCTTCGACGGCATGGAGCGCTCGCGAAACTTCATATGAGAAGTCAATATGTCCGGGAGTATCGATTAAATTCAAGTAGTAAGTTGCAAGGTTTAAGGTGTAAGACATGCGCACGGGAGTCATTTTTATCGTGATTCCTCGTTCGCGTTCGAGATCCATGCGATCAAGCACCTGGTCGCGCATCTTACGCACAGGAATAGTCCCTGTTCGTTCAAGAAGACGGTCAGCAAGTGTCGACTTGCCGTGGTCGATATGCGCGACAATAGAAAAATTTCGAATTGAATGTGGGTTCACGGTTGTATTGGTTCTTCAGCTGAAGGCGCGAGCACTTCTGCACGTCCACTATGCGAGCGGATAAGTGTACTAAGTGCGCTGGTCATAGCACAAAACTCTTCATTTTTAACCAGGTAGAGCGCGAGCGCTGAAGCAACAATTCCTACCATACCAGCAATAAATCCTTGTGTGAAGACCGCTATAAGCGTCGTCAACGGAGCAATACCACCAAGAAGCACTAATGTTATATACGTCATTATGCCTCCAGCAAGTGCCGCAATAGAACCATCAAGAAATGGGTGGAGAAGTGTTCGAGCAAGTCCAGGAGAAACATTACGAAGCGCAAAGAGTGAGAGAATAAGAAGAAAGATTTGCCCTAATGTTGCGGCAAGCGCGATGAATAAAATACTAGTTCCCGGAACATCGCCCACCCGAAGAAAGAGAGCCAGAGCTGATGGAATACCAGCACTCGGTAGTGCAAGAAAAACGAGAGCGAGAATTACAGTAAGAGTACCGCCTGCGATTTGATACAGTAGTGGCCGCCACGACTGTCGAGCCGCATAGAGTGCACGCGAGAAAAGAAGCACCAATCCTTGTGCGACAAGACCGACAGTAAGAATAACGAGCAGAGCTGCAGTGAGACGCGTCGCGTCCCAATCGAAAGCACCCGTACCAAGAACAACGCGCACGATATGTGCACGTAAAATAGCAATGATTCCAAGCGATACGATTGACCAGAGGATAATGTGTCGCGCGCTTGTGGAAAGAATGCGGGCGAATTCATCGCGATTCTTTAATGCCGAAGCTTCAGAAAGCGCGGGGAATGCAGCAACAGCATACGAAGCACCGATGAGCGAAAGCGGAACGGCTTCAAGATTGCCCGCAAGCGTAAATACTGAAACCGAACCCGTACCGATGCGAGAAGCAAATGCAGTAAGGAAGAGTGCGGTGATTGAACCGATACCAAGAGCAAGTGAACGCGGTACAGAATCGCGTACGACTGATGCCATAAGCGCGAATGTTGGGAAACGAAATGATGGAAGAACGCCCACCTCGATAAGTACCGGGATATGAACGGTCAGATACGCGATTGAGCCAAGAATGACGCCGATGCCGATACCCGGTAAACCCCAGTACTGATAGAAAAAGACTGTGCCAATAATGATGCCGAGGTTATAGAGAACCGGCGAAAGAGCAAAGAGCACAAAACGTCGATGGACCTGGGTGACACTCGAAAGAATACCAGAAAGCCCAAGGAGAATAGGCTGTAGAAGTAGAATACGCGCGAGCAAAATAAAATCCGCATGGAATGGCGATGCAGAAAAACTCGGATAGAGAAATGCCAAGAATTGTGGCATAAAAATACCCAGTACCACACAAATAAGACCGCCAACACCAAAAAGGAATATTGCCGACTCAGAGAGAAGTCGTCGCGTCACTTCCCTATCCATTCCAGTAATGCGCGGAATAATCACATATGCGGAGACAAGTGACGCAACAAGTGCAAAGACGAGATCTGGTACACGAAACGCAGCGTAATAGAGATCGAGTACTTGGCCGGCGCCAAATTCGTGCGCGAAGGTTCTATCGCGCAAAAGAGCGAGCGCCTGCGACGCAAGTGTTAAAGCAGCCAGCAAATACGCGGCCTGATGCAGGCCGCGTATAGGTGCTACAATGCGCGTGATAATACTTCGAACCATCAACCTATAGTAACCTATTCAACCGGAGTTGAGGATACTGAGAGTAGATTCGCTGGGAATGGATTCTTATCTGCAGAAAGTGCTGCGAGCTGAGAGGAGACGGCAGTAGCATTGTCGCTCGACATATCGGCAATCGCCTGCATTTGCGCAAGAGCATTCTTGAAGTCACCCTGTTTCGCATATACCGCCGAGAGGAAGTAGCGCGCATTCGCAAATTGTGGATTTGCAGCAACTGACGATGAAAGTGCATCGACCGCATTCACCAAATCATTCGTTGCTGCATAGAGAATACCAACCTGAAAGAGGATGTCCGGATTATTTGGTGTGAAATAGGCAGCAGCGAGAGCAGCAGAAAGTGCTTCTTTCACATTACCGTCCTGTACTTCGAGCTGTGAGAGGAGGAAGATGGCTGCCGTATAATCCTGTTTGAGTGCAATAGCCTCTTTCAAATCAATTTTAGCTGCAGCAATATTCTTATTTTCGATATCGAGTTTTGCGATAATATAAAGAATCTGCGGATTAGTCGGATTGAGTTCTTTTGCTTTATCGTACGCCGCCTTTGCATTGTCATAGGCACCAGAAACCCCAAGTGGCACTGCCTGGGCATACAGATTTCCAAGTGCGAGCCAATTTTGATAATTAGAAGAATCAAGTTGCGTCGCAGTCAGAGCAGCATTAATACCCGAAGAAAGTGCTGTTTGGAATGCTTTCTGTGCTTCAGTGGCAGGCAGTGTGGTAGAAGTTACGATCTGATTAAGGCGGGCATTCGCGATACTTGACTGAATCTGATATGCGACAGCAGATGGTGCGAAAGAAATGGAATTCTTCGTTGCTTTATCAGCTGCATCAAGATCGCCAACTGAAAACGCAGCACTCGCTTGTGACAATTCTGTCGTGGCGATGTAATGATTTACGAGCATATACGCAGCCGCGACCGACGCAAGTAAGAGAATGGTCAAAGAAAATACGATAACAAAACCAATACGCGGACTCCGAGAGAAAACGACTCCCCACTGACGACCATTCTGTGCAAAACGCATCGTCGATATAAAGAGACCTGTAAAAACGAAAGCGAGCACAAGCATAATCGCATTCGGTAAGGCAAACAATGCAATAGAGAAGAGATAGAGGGATGCGACAAATGAGAGTATCGCGACATAACGAATAAATGCATCATGAGGTGCTCGAACAATCAGCATACGAAGTCCGCAGATGATCAGGAGCGCAAGGAATACAATCCATGCGATTATTCCCACAAAACCAGTGGTCACAAATGAGGTCGGAATAAAGCCGATTCCGGACGAGAAATCAAC
>JBBABN010000010.1:0-15659 GCA_041657665.1 Minisyncoccota bacterium | reverse complement strand
ATAAACATCCCAGAGAATTGTTGAGTTAAGAGACGCGTCACGATATTTTAACCATTCAACGCCGAATGTGTTTGGTCCAGAACCAAAAATCGGTGCTGTTGCGTATACATTACGCCCGACTGAGAAGGTCGACTGCCAAGAAGGACTAACCGAAAGAGTATTCACCTGAAGTGAATTTGCCAACGTGCTACCAAGAGAACCTCCAATAAAGAAGAACAGCGAAACGGCAAGTATGAAGAGCGGGAGAACAATAGAATGATTCGATTCATCTGTTTCGAGTGGCATCTCACGCGTCGAGCTAACATCATCGAGATCAGCATCAGAAGCTTTCGGACCGTGTTGCATCACCGCTTCTACAAAAAGACCTAAAGAAACAATTGCAAGCAACACCCACACAATCGAAGAATTCGCGATAGAGAGTAACACAAGCGCCACTAAACTACATACAATAAGAATGTTTCGTGTACGCTTCTTGAGTTCGAGGAATCTGAACGTGATAAGGACACCAATAATTCCAAGACCGAGAAGAAACGCAAGATCATTGAAAGATCCAACGATTGAGAATGCTGGCGAGATGATTGTTGAAAATTGTCCAACTATAATAATAAGCATTCCGAGAATGGAGATAGCGCCAAACACAAAACCCCAAGCACGAAGAAATGATTGATAGTGTTCAGGACGACGCACTGCAAGTGCAGCGAGCGTACCGAGGCTAGCTGCAACAAGCAAGAAACCAAGAGTATCGGTTTCAAATGACGTTCCCCATGTTGCGCCAGTGAACGACACCCCAGAAAATGCCACAGAAAGTGCACAAGCTATGACCGGCAACCATAGAGCACCCACAAGAATACTAGACGGAAAGATAATATTTCCACGAGATAGGCGTGAGAGGATGTAGAGTGCGAGTGTAATAAAAGCACCCGCAGCAAGCACAAAAGTTTTGGTTGTTATGAGTGGGGTTGCTGAAAATGGAATAAAAATGAATATAGCAACAGCAATAGTGGCGACAAGCGCCCAGATACTCATATTTTCGAGTGAAAAACGTGACGTTTTTGTTGATTGGTACGGAGACATAATAAATAATGTTGATACTATTCAGTAATAATATTGTTTAGTATATCGTACCATTCCGATGTACGGGCACTTATTCACACATTTTAGTAAGGTGACACCTCGTGGAATTAATAGATATAAGCAATATGTAAGGTGACACCTCGTGGATATGCTAGTATGTTAAATATGACAAAAAGGGATGTACCGTTTGCTGTCGACGAGTGGTACCACTGTTACAATCGTGGAATTGAAAAACGTATCGTATTTGAAGATACTCGAGATTATCATCGTTTTCTAGAACTCCTTTATTTGGCAAATGATGTATTTCCTCTACGGCGTAGCGATATCAGCACACATAAACTCGAAGAAACACTTAATATTCCCCGTGGGAAGAAACTAGTCTCTATTGGCGCATTTTGTCTAATGCCCAATCACTTCCACTTGGTATTAAAAGAAGTCATGGATGGAGGTATCACTGCATTTATGCGAAAAATCGGAACAGCATACGCTCTATATTTCAATACACGACACAAGCGGACTGGAAACCTGTTTCTTAAACCGTTTCGATCTCGTCACGTATCTACAGATCGTTACTTCCAACACCTTATCAACTATGTACACTGCAATCCAGCAATGCTCTACGAACCCGAGTGGAAAACCAGTCATGTTGTGGATGTTCAATTCTTGGGAGAGAATATCGCCACATATCCATATTCGAGTCTTTCTGCCTACACCGACACAAATGCACCAATCAAAACTATCTTGGGTACAGAAGTGTTTTCTATAGTGCATATGGTTCAAATACAAAAAATGCTACAAGAAGCACAACATTACTACTCTGAACATTCAGACCTTCCATAAGATGAAATCTTATTGTTTAAATAGTGTGGTATAATGCTTACAGACTGAACTAGACAATCGCCCCGCGAAGCTTTATGCGAAGTGGGGAGGAAAGTCCGAACATGCGCCAATTTTGCCACCTTCGGTGGGCAGAATCGGCAAATAGGTAGCGGGTAACGCCCGTCGTCCGTGAGGATAGAGGTGACCACAGAGACGCTTGCGAGCGAAAGCGAGCAAGCGCCCCGCGGAGCTTTATGCGAAGTGGGGCGAGTCCGAAAGGCAACTTTCAGGGTGCAACGAACAAATCCTTACCCGCATGCAAGGCCGTGTCCCGAGAGCAATCGAGGGAAGTGCCGCTAGATCCCGAGCGTAAGCGAGGGACAAGATAAATGATTGCCTCGCCCTGCGGAACTTTATGTGAAGTGGGGTCAGACAGAATTCGGCTTATCGGTTCAGTCTACAAAATGAGAAAACCCGCGCTCCTGCGCGGGTTTTCTCTTATACTGCTTCGCAGGTTCCGCCAGCACAGGCAAGTTCCTTTTTCATCTCGGTCTCATCATGAAGCTCATACGCAACGAGTTTTGCATAATCAATCTTCGGGAAGCGAGTCATGCGTGCCTCATATTCTTCTTTCGTAATTGTCTCATATGGCGCGAGGCGATACACATGGTCAGCACGTGGGAGGAATGAGAGCCCTCCAACAATGTCCCAATTCTTCTGAACCCAATCCACCACACTAATCCACTCGTCTGCACTCACTGAAATGGTCGCCGAAGGATTGTGTTCGGTGTAATTTAACTTCACCCGCTTCCAGTACTCGAGCTGTTCAAGCGCCGAGAGATCATTTTTAAATCGTGCTTCCTTCGAGTGGTCAGGTGCCTTTACTGGGAATTCGATAACAAAGGTGTTCGCTTCTTCCATCGACTGCCCTACCTCTGGATAATACGGCACGCCCTGATCGCGCATCATCTTAAAGAGCGAATCGGTCGCACTAATGCGCACCCGACGGATGTAATAGGGTGCATGACGCGGATGAATTCCAGACGCGCAATTGAATGTCTGGGAAACAGTTCCTGACGGCTTCACTGCAGTGACCGACATTGACGGAGCGATACCAAACCGCTTGGCATAGGTTACATTTGTCTTAATCGCCATATCGCGAACCTTACGCATTACTTCTGGTTCTCGCGCAACAGGCGAATCCCATTGCCCAGTTATCGAGACGCCAAGAAGACGCTCTGTCGCGCAGTGATCAGTCCATTCTTTCGAGATATAGCCAAATTTCGTCAGTGTCGATTGGTAGGTGCCGAGAATTGCCGCGAGACGCGCCTTTCGAAGTAGTGATTCTTCAGTATCATGCACACGCGCAATAACCTCAGAGAGATTGCAGAACTGCTTCGACTGGAGAATAATTTCGGCGCAAGGATTCACGCCAATAGATCCATGAGCTACTCCTTCCTCTGAAATAAAGCCGATTTTCTTAAAGTAATCTACGCGTCGCTTCGGCATCGTTGTGGCGAGCGAACCACGATTGAAGATGCCTCGTTCTCCACTGCCACTCTTCATAAGCGCGACCCATTCATCCATCAACTCAGCATTGGTTGGCTGCGCTTCATAGACCGCCGAGTTATTCGCGACCGAACGATGCGGGTCGGTCATATAGAACTGACCTTTTTTCGCATCACGCATATCGACATCGTCGAGGTCAGAGAGCGATATCATCGCCGTGCGACGCACACCGCCCGAGACCACACACTCGCCGATCTTACAGATGATGTCGTGTACATCGATGGAGCGAAGACGACGACCTGCTCGTGCAAGAACTTTTTCACGAGTGAAAGCGAGAAGGGACTTAAGCGGTTCAGGACCCGATGCCTTCCCTCCCATAACTTTCAGACGTGCACCTGCTGGACGAACCTTTGAAAAATCAAAAGTAACATCTTTGCCGGCGTACCACGTTTTGAGTCCGAGAGTGAGCGCGTCACACCACCCTTCTTTCGAGTCGGCGACAATATGAGTTGCAACCTTTTCGCCTCTTTGCTTCATAATCTGTGGAAGCTGTTCCACATTCTGACTTTCTACCGCGAATCCGACACCACATCCCTGCATCGAGAGATACATAATCTCAGAAAAATCTTCGAGTTTTACCGGTGCGGTAAACGTACAGTTATAGGCACACGAATTACAACGACGTGCAGCATCCCCCGAGAACTGCATCAGACGCATCGAAGGCATAACCTCTTGTTTCAAGATACTGGTGCGTAATTCGGCATACTCTTTTTCGGTCAGTTTCTTGCCGAGATTCTCACGCATAAAACTTATATAGCGATCTACTGTTTCTACCCAAGTCTCGCGACGCCCTTCTTCTGGTATCCATTTTGCATACGTGCGCAGATACACAAACTCCCCAAGTGCATTATCAACAAAATATTTCTTACTCTCTTCAGCAAATTGGCGTACACGTTCTGGCACCTCAATCTTTGTTGCACGCAGTTGTGCTCGTTTGTCACGATACAGAATATACGCCTTTGCGGTCTTCACATAATCATTTAGAATCAGATATTTCTCAACCGAATCTTGCATACCTTCAACCGTCGGAAGAAACCCTTTATACTTCTTCGCGAAGCGTCCGAGTTCGCCAGAAACTTGGTGTGCAATAAGATTTGCATCGTCCTGACTGCCCTCTTCTGCAGCGCACATCGCCTTCCAGATAGCATTTGCTATCTTGTCGAAATCAAAGGGGACAAGTCGTCCATCACGTTTCTCGACTTGTGGTATCACCTCGCGATATTTGAGCGTCATCTTTGAGACCGGTGCCTCTGGTGCTACAGCAGCAACTGAGGTGTGAACCTGCTTACTGATAACAGATTTTGTACGAGCAAGTGTGTGAGCAGTTTTAGGCATGAACGAAGCGGAATAAATTATTAAATGCGAGCACGCTTTATTTAGTTTACTCCTCTCCGCGAGAAACACCCTGTGTATAGCGTTACTCTGAAACGTGTTCGAAATTTTTCAATAAAAGCGGTGTTCCCGTCGTAATAGCATGTTCGCGTGCAAACCCAGCAGTGGTCTCTAGGACATACTGTATCGGAACTGTTGGATAAAAGACATCTGGATAACTCGACGGGTCTACATCATTCACAATAAAGACAACCTGTCCTTTATTATCGAGCCAGAAGATATCAATCGGTACGAGCATATCCTTCATCCAAAATCCATAATAGTCGTCTTTCGGAAATACAAAGAGCATCCCGTAGTCGTCTGGGACATTTTCTCTACCTCCAAGACCCTTCTCTCGTTCTGCATCCGTTGTCGCATAGTCGAGCGTCAAGGACACTCCGCAGAACTGCGCTGTTGTTGGTGCTGTCGACCCAATCAGTGGCGCATATGTCCTATAAGCGAACAACATCACTCCTCCTATCGCTGCCATCAGCAATCCCCCGTAAAAATACTGTGACCGCGACATAGTGCAGGATGTTAGCTCTTAATTCTTCCGCGCAATTTTTCTGCCGAAAGAACCTTGGTGACCGCGAGAATGTAGGCGGCCTGACGAAGAGTCACTTTTCCTTTCTTCTCTTTCCATACTTCAAACATTCGCTGCCAGTTATCTTTCATCTTCTTCTCGAGCAGTTTACGCAGATAGTCCTCGTCTAGAATCTGCCCCGTGCGATTCTGTGCCCATTCAAAATAGCTCACAATCACGCCTCCCGAGTTCGCGAGAATGTCCGGAACCACGACCTTTTTGTTTTTTGCGAGTATTCCGTCAGCATCGTAGGTGACAGGACCATTGGCAAGCTCAATAAGATAATTTGCCTTAATATTCTCTGCATTCTCTTTCGTAATCTGATTCTCGAGAGCTGCCAGTACCAAAATATCAACCGGCAATTCTAGGAGTTCAGCATTGGTAATCTGCTTGCCTGAAGAGAAATCACCAACCGGATGTCCTTCTTTTTTAAAGGTAATAAGCGCCGGAATATTCAGCCCAGTAGTTTGGTATATACCGCCCTTACTATCTGAAACAGCGACGACTTTAAAGCCGTCTTTATGAAGCTTCTGCGCCATAAAGAGACCTGCATTGCCAAACCCTTGAACAGCAACCTTTATATTCTTCTTTCCTGTTAAGAAAGTGGCCGCCATCTTCTTCGTGACCAAATAACCCCCTTGGGCCGTCGCATCGCCGCGCAGAGCGATCCCGCCAAGCTCAACCGGCTTGCCGGTTATCATCCCCGGCTCATGACGCCCAACTTTCTTTTCGAATTCGTCCAGCATCCAAGACATAATCTGCCCGTCGGTGTACACATCAGGAGCTGGAATATCCTTATCCTGCCCCAGATCCTTATAGAAAGCATCGATATATTTTCGGCTTACTTCTTCTAGTTCTTTCTTATCAGCAGCTTTCGGATTAAAAGCGACACCGCCCTTCGCTCCGCCATAGGGAATATCGGCAAGAGAATTCTTCAATGTCATCCAGAATGCCAGAGATTTCACTTCGTCTTCGTTCACTCCCGGATGAAACCGAATGCCACCCTTCCCTGGGCCGAGCGCCTCGTTATAGAGAATCCGCCACGCCGGATACTTCTTTCCTTTGATGCTCAAGTTTGCACGACTAATCCGTACTGGCTTCAGGAGCACTGTCATATCCTTATCGCTAATATGCTCTATTTCTTGTATATCCTTCAAGCGCTTATTGTTGTCTTCGGTAATGTTCATAGTCCTGCAAGTATACAACGACCACATAAATAAAACGAAAACGGGGCTGCCACATAAATGGACAGCCCCGAATTCCAATAATGGCGGAGGCGGAGAGATTCGAACTCTCGGAGAGTTGCCCCTCACACGCTTTCCAAGCGTGCGCACTAGACCGCTATGCGACGCCTCCTGCTTCAGGACCCTGTCGAGGACCCGTATGAGAAGTTATACCAGAAAGATGCTCATCGTGCCCTAGTAGCCGCGGTATGTTTTCTCATTGCGCAAGCGAACAGCATCAATGACGACCTTCTCTCCAGTAACAGTAAAGTGGAAAATGACTCGAAAGATACCTTTCCGTACCCGATAAAATTCTCCTCCAGAAAGTTTTTTAATATCAAGTGTTTCTCTTAATTCTGGATTTTTTAATTCGCGTAGCATTTCAAACAGAAGGATCTTATCTTTACCTCTTACCCTACGGAATAATTTATCGAGCGCATCCATAGCGCTATTTCTTCGCAGGTATGCTCTTTTTAAGCGCAGCAATCATTTTATCAACAGGAATACCCTTGCCATTATTATCTCGTATAGCATCAAAAATGGTGACCCATGCTTCGTCCTCTTCATCTGGTGTGCGCAGTGATGAAATTTCGAGTATGTCGCCTCTTGGGCGTACCACGATAGAATGGGTGCCCATTCGTCGACGCCAAGAAATGGGCAAGGTTATTTGCCCTTTGCTGGTCACTCTTTGGATTTTTTGTGCGGTTTCCATAATGTATGTATTTCTTACTTCCTTACTTTATTACCTATGCGGTATAAAGTCAATTACGCTTTCGCAGTAAGAAGCAATTTGACACGCTCTTGAATCGGTGGGTGCGTGGAGAACATCCGTTCGATCCAAGCGCTCGTGCCACCCGATTTCTTTCCTGCTTGTGCTGGCACACCATACGGATCACCGATGAAGAGATGCGCGGTCGCGAGAGTCGCGCTTTTCATCGGTGCGGTATAACTACCCAGTTTCTGGAGTGCAGAAGCGAGACCTTCTGGGTAGCGTGTAAGCGAGACACTCGAAGCATCCGCGAGATACTCGCGCCGACGCGAGACCGCGAGCTGAATAAGCTTCGCGGCGACAGGTGCGAGCACGATGCCGACGACTGCGAGAATCATAAAAATCGCATTGCTATTACCATTATTATCACGTCGTCCGCCACCGAAGAGAGATACGCGGAAGAAGATGTCCGCAACGATAGCGACAAAGCCCGCGAGCACGACCGCAATAGTCATCAGGAGCATATCGCGACTCTTAATGTGCGAGAGTTCGTGGCCGATGACACCTTCGAGCTCGACGCGACTCATCATCTGTAGTAGACCGGTCGTCGCAGCTACGACCGCATGCTTCTCATCACGACCAGTCGCGAAGGCGTTCGGCGCCGGGTCGTCGATAACATAAAGCTTCGGCATCGGCAGACCAGCAGCAATAGAAAGATTCTCGGTCACGGTATAGAAGTCAAAAAACTCCGCACGCGAGGCCGGTCGTGCATGGCTCATAGAGAGCACCAGCTTATCCGATGCCCAATAGGCATAGAAATTTGTCCCGAAGGCAATAACGATTGCGAGAATGAGAATCGCTGGATTACCGTAATACCAGGAGATGGCATACCCGATCGCAATAACCATAATTAAAAAACCGAATACAAGCATCCAAGTTTTGCGAATATTGCTTGAGCGCTCGGCGTAGAAGTTCATAGTGTTGTCATAAATGCGCGAATGGCTTCTAGATAGAGCGTTCGTTCGACTGCTTTAATTCGTTCATGAAGCGATTCTTCTGTGTCGTCAGAGAGAACCGGAACGGCTTGTTGGGCCAAGATTTTTCCCACATCAATTTCCGGTGTGGCGATATGCACCGTACATCCAGTCACTTTCACTCCATACGCGAGTGCATCTCTCACCGCATAATGCCCTTTGAAAGACGGAAGGAGCGCAGGATGTGTGTTCAAAATACGACCGCCATACACCTCGAAAATGGACGGAGCAAGAACAGTGTTGAATCCCGCCATCGCAACCGCATCAATTTCATACTTTTGAAGAACAGCGAGAACTTGTTCGGTATATGCTTCACGATCGAAACTTTTACTGAAGTCAGTGCGAAGTACGAGTTCGGTCGGCACATTCTTATCTTTTGCAACAATATCAATGCCTCGACACGGACGATCAGCAAGAACAAGATCGATAGGTAAGCCAGCATCAAGAAATGCTTCCAGAAGTGATCCGGTCCCAGAAACAAAAACAGCAAGTTTTTTTTGAGTTGGAGACATCACTTGTAACGAGCGAAGTCGAGTTAAAACTGCACTTTCACCGGTTCAGCGGCTGCAGAATCAGCTTCAGCAAGCTCGAAGAGATCCATCTGTTTAAATCTAAACGAAGAAGCAACCAAATTGGTCGGGAAAGATTGTAGAGCGATATTGAGCGTCATTACGGTCGTGTTATAGAAGCGGCGCGCGGCCTGAATCTTATCTTCGGTATCGCCGACCTCCTGTTGAAGCTGTAAGAAGTTCTGATTGGCCTTAAGATCTGGATATGCCTCAGAGACCGCAAAGAGCGACTTGAGCGCTCCTGTAAGCTGATTTTCTGCTTGTGCTTTATCCGCAGTGCCGGTCGCACCCATCGCAGCCGAGCGAGCTTTTGTCACATTCTCAAATGCACTAGATTCATGTGTAGCGTACCCTTTTACCGTCTCGACCAGATTGGGAATAAGATCGTAGCGACGTTTCAGCTGTACCGCAATATCGGCCCACGATTCCTTCGCACGATTAGTAAGAATAATAAGGCGGTTATATGAAGCGACGACCCATATCACAATAAGCGCGAGAACGATAAGAATGATGGTAGTGGTAGACATATTTCGGATTATATCACGAATGAATTTTTAAATCTTGATTAAGAGTAGCACGCGTTCTAGGCCCGAGTGTACCCGTTATTTCAAGGCCACGAGCACTCTGGTATTCCATAATCGCAGAATGTGTACAAGCACCCGCCACTCCCGAGACAGGACACTCACTGAAACTCTTTCCGACTGACGGATAGTAGCCGAGATAGTGGAGTGCCGACTGAAGTGCATAGATACCAGGACCACGCTCGCCACTCTTTCCGGTTACTTTCGTCCAGTCATACGGGAAAGAAATTGAACCATAGGTTGATGGAGCTGTATCTTTGAAAAAATCTTGGAGACCGAGATAGGTCTGGAGAGCATAGTCAGTAACCGCAACAGAACGCACCGACGAATCTCTAAATTGTGGTTCGGAAATGTACCCATACTCGATAAGAAGCGCTGCCCCATCAGCACTATTATTCGAACCAATAGCAATCAGTTCTTGATCTGGAACGACTCCTACATTTTCTTTCGGGAGGGTGCTGGTCGCATGATAGGCATTTAAGCGCCGCGCAAGAGCTTCGCCGATTGCAGTAGATGCTTCAGCATTCGAATATTGGTGATTGGGTACATAAATAGCGAATCCATCATACTTGCCCACAACTCCTGCGCGACGACCCGCTTCATCGTTAATATGTAGGTGCAGTGTAATATCGTATCTATTATCGCTCGTCCATTTATTAATGCCGTAGAGTTGAAGTCCCGTCTTCGACGACACAGTGTTGTGGTATACCTGATCGACTTCTGGGAGTATGCTCCCATCTGCGAGATATTTCTGCATTTGAAGCGCGAGAGATTTCTGGAAGACATCTATCTCGAGTACATGCGTGTCGAAGTAATCCTGCAGAATAGGATTCCACGCGGTTTTCGTTCTTGAAACCATCACCTCATAATGCGGATTCTGCGAGAGAAGAGCAGCAAGCGCGTTTGCAATGTCGACGACAATAGTGCGCTCTTTCAGATTGCCGAACTCTGCACCACCAGCATCGGGCTCGTGCCCTGGGACGATGAGAATACGAACTCTCTTCCCAGACGCCGGCGCGCTTCGCGCGCCGGCGATTGAATCAGAAATTTGCACACCGCGATAATCATTCTGAATCTGTGCGACAGTAATACTCGGCACGAAAAACACTGCGGCTGTCTGAGTCTCTTTCGTTATCCATGCAATTGTTTCTCTGATTGGCTGTATGCCACCAACAGCGGAAAAGAGTATCGCCAACGAAACACTACCAACACCAGTAATAATCCAGAAGAGACCATTCCGCATGACTCAAATATACCATCGCACGCTACCTATTTTTTTAATTCTAATACAGCGAATTCAGTTTCTCGCGTGTGGCAGGACCAACAAAACCAGTTGAGTCAATGTCATACTTCTGCTGAAATGCTCTGACCGCAGTAAAGGTTTGATTGTAGAAACCGCCCGTTATCTCGCCAGCATATAAACCTTCATTGGTAAGAGCGACCTGAAGAGCAGAGATGTCAGGGGAGTTTGAAGAACCAATTTGCAGATTGGTGTTCCATGTGTACTGAAGATTTTTTTGTTGTTGAGAATTATTCAGTCCTTCAACAGCATTTAATGCGCTAGCTGTTTGATTTGGAGTCACGGTTACCGTTGCTGATGCGGACGCTGTTCCTCCAGGACCGGTGCACTGGAGTGTGAAGGTTGTTGTTTGAGTTAAAGTGCTCGTCACTATCGTGCCCGAGAGCCCTCCTGAACTTGTCCAGTTAGACCAATTTCCGCTCGGGGCAGTACAGCTCGTAGCATTAGTCGAGTTCCAGATAAGAATGACATTTTTGCCAGAAACAACCGTCGAGGGAAGAGCTCCGATCGAGACAGTCGGCACGGGAGATGTAGTCGACACAGTTCCACTCACGACTACACTAGTGCCCGATTTCTTTATTCCACCAGAACCGCTCTGAACAGTAAATATTGGATTATAGGTGCCCCCTTTCGAATAAGTATGCGCGAAAGATTGTACTTGTGGGCCCACTCCTGTGCTAGTAACATTAGTACCACCCTGAACGGTGCCATCTCCCCATTCTATGCTGTAACCAAGCGCACTGTAAACTGCATTTGGATCAGTTGCATGCACTGTCCATAGTCCTGACTGACCAGTCTGAAGCGAAGTCGGACCAGAAACACCAGAAATGACTGGAATAGATGGTGTGGGAGTTGCTGATGCATTCAAGGTGAAGTTCGCCGCATTGCTACTCATACCTGCGGAAGTACCAACTTTGATTTGATATGCCCCAGCAGCTATACCTTCCATAATTGCATTGGTAATTGTAAAAGTAACACTTTGGTTTTGCGCAATAACTGAAGAAGCTGACAATGTGGCGACATACTGACCGTTTTTATAGAACTCGACATTATTGTAAGGATAAGAAAGACCAATATTAGTTCCATAAATCGTCACAGTCGTACCAACAGTTCCTGAACTTGGACTGATTGAAGAAATAACCGGTGCAGAATCTAGAACTTCGAAATAGCCGCTATACCCAGAGATACCACTCGAGACATCAGTCACTTTGATGCGTAGATTACTCCCGTAATGAGGATCATTTGGATCAAGCCGCCAATTAAACGCACCTGTCGAGGCGCTGATACCAGAACTCGGAATACCACCTAATGAACTACAAGACCCAGAATAAGAACAGAGAGATAAAGTGACATTATTGACTCCAGTAGATGTCCATCTGACAGTATAAGTGCTTCCGATAGCTATATCTTGACCGCCAGCTGGAGCAATAACAGAAATGGTCGAAGTGGCAATGACTGATATAGACTTCCCTTGCGCACACGAGGCAGTACCTCCGCCATTCAGACCGAAGCAGAACCAAGAATATCCAGTGGTATTTTCGGTGGTGAGGGTGCTATTCCCCGAGTAGCAGGAGTAGCGAGCTGCACCACAAGATCCGTTGATTTTGGCAGTTGGTGTAGGAGCTATTGTTGTTGAGCATCCATATAATGCATTCAATTTCGCTCTCGTTATCGGACCGACATAACCCGTTTGCTTAATACCATACTTCGCTTGAAACTTCACGACACCTTCCGCGACATCTTCAGTAAAAAATCCCTTCATCGCCCCTTCACCAGATACAAACGAAGGAACTTCTTTAATGAGAATTTTTACCAACGCATCAACACCAACCCCATTACTCCCATCAATTCCTTCTCCACCGACGGACAAATCAGAATTGAAGTTATAACAAAATGCAGTTCCCCCTCCAGATGTTGTCGGTGTGCCACCATTAAGCGCCGTGTTGACACTCGTTATAGTCGCACTATCCGCGCCGAAAGCAGAAAGAAGAGAAAGGATTGATTGAATCTGTATGCTTGTTAGAGATGATGCTTGCGCAGAAACACTATTAACGCCAAGGAGAAGAACCGCAGCGAAGATAACACTGCCGAATAAACGAGTCATTTTGGACATAAGTATATGATTCATTGGATAATACTGTGACAATACCTCTTCTACCCCCCCCCTGCACCACCCAGTGAAGGCAGTATGTAGGGATAAGTGATTTGTGTGCTACGTTTGAACCATAATGCTAAAAAAGGTTTTCTTATTCTTTGTATACGGTTTTGCCGTATTTGGAGTGCTCCTTACTGGAGTATTCTTCGCGGTGCAATTTGGCCTCACGAAAGAGTCCGGCATTATTGATACCCAGCGAGGGTCATTTTTGTCGAATCAGACCGAAAAAACGCCGTCTTATGAAGCGCCACAATGGACACGACTAGAAGAGTGGCAAACACTTCAAGAAGCCGTCCTGAAGGATAGAGAGATAATCTATAAAGCGTCAGCAGTTGCCGGAATCCCCTCTCGACTCCTCGTTGCACCGCTCGTAGTCGAACAGTTACGCCTATTCTTCGATAGTCGCGAACTCTTTAAAACCGTTTTCGCTCCATTAAAAATACTCGGAGTGCAGAGCCAGTTCTCCTGGGGCGTGATGGGCATTAAACAGGAAACCGCCGTGGCGATAGAAGAACATCTAAAAGATAGCAATTCGCCGTTCTATCTCGGCCCTGCATACGAACACTTGCTCGATTTTTCGACTGATAATCCCGACCAAGAGCGCTTCGCTCGCCTTACCGACCAGCACAATCGTTATTATTCATATCTCTACGGTGCGATTTATATAAAAGAATTGGAGACCCAGTGGCAGAGGGCTGGATTCGATATTTCGGATAAACCAGAAATTATTAGCACACTCTACAACATCGGCTTCGACCATTCTCTACCGAATGCTTCCCCACAAACGGGCGATGCAGAGATACCAGTCGGCGACGCTACGTATAGCTTCGGTGCGCTCGCCGCTGATTTTTATCATTCGCAAGAACTTATCGAATATTTCCCAAACTGATTCTTCTATCTATATACTGTGCGTATGCACCCAGAGGATCTGATTGAAAAGCACTTCACTCGCCTTAAGCCTGACCAGAAGCGTGCATTGCATAAACTGAAAATCCGGACGATTCGAGATTTGCTCTATCACTTTCCCGCCCGCTATGAAAGTTCAGGATCAGTCGGCACGATTGCTGGTATTTCGGCTGGTGCCGAGGTTACGCTCTACGGCACGGTACGCAAGCCCGACATCAGGAAGACTTGGAAGAGCCGTCGGCCGATAGCCGAAGCGTGGCTCGAAGATGCATCGGGAAAAATAAAAATGATGTGGTTTTCCCAACCCTACATCGCGAAGACATTGCATGACGGGATGGTGGTGAAAGTGAGTGGTAAAGTAGCAGGAACAGGATCAAAGATTTATCTCGCGAATCCTGAAATAGATAAATCGCCTATCGCACCTGATGAAGCGAATAATTCACTCTTTCACCAAGGTCGAACCTTGCAACAAGGTTCGACCTTGAATACAGAACTCTATCCGATCTATCCAGAAAGTCAGGGTGTCTCTTCGCTCTGGTTCTTGCACGCCATAAGAAAAATATTCGAGACAAGCGTGCATGAAAAAATTGATGACCCGATTCCAGCGGATATTCTTACTCGTTACAAATTACCCGCACTCGCCTCTTCACTCGTCTTCATACACTCCCCGCGGCGGCTTACAGATAGCGCGGCGGCGCGGAAGCGATTCGCCTTCGAAGAAGTCTTCGCGCTCCAGATTATAATGCAACAGCGCCGCCGCGCACTCGTCGCGCAGAAGGCATTACCCGTCGAAGTAAATCGTAGCGCGCTCGTCGACTTCATCGCATCATTTCCCTTCCCTCCGACTGGTGCGCAGACGCGCGCGATTGAAGCAGTCGTTGCGGACTTCGAGAAACCACACCCAATGATGCGCCTCTTGGAAGGCGATGTCGGGAGCGGTAAGACCGCCATCGCGGCGGCGACAGCATATCTCGTCGCGACTTCTTTGCCCAAAGGAAGAATCGCAGGCACGCTCCAAGTCGCGTACCTCTGCCCGACTGAAGTTCTCGCGAAACAGCATTTTTCTACTTTCGTTTCATATTTCCGCGATCATCCGATACCGATTGGTCTTATTACGGGAAATGAATGCCGAAAGTTTCCTTCTCGCGTGCGGTATGAAGAATCTGCGAAACTCTCGAAACCAGCGTTTAAAAAAATGGTCGCGAATGGTGAAATCCCGATTATTATCGGCACGCACGCGCTCGTCGAGAAATCACTCTCATTTAAATATCTCGCCTATGCCATCATCGACGAACAGCATCGTTTCGGTACGATGCATCGACAGAGATTGGTGACGAAGGACGCAATAGCACCACACTTGCTTTCGATGACTGCGACGCCCATCCCGCGCACACTCGCGCTCACGCTCTATGGCGACTTGGACATTACGCTTCTCGACGAAATGCCCATGGGAAGAAAAGCGGTCATGACCGAAGTATTAGGACCAAAAGAGCGCGAACGTGCCTATGAGCGCGTGCGCATCGAGCTCGCACTCGGCCATCAAGCGTATGTTATTTGTCCACGTATCGACGAGCCCGACCCAGCCAAAGAACTCGCGCTTCAAGCGAAGTCAGTAAAGGCCGAAGCGATTCGCCTCGAGAAAGAGGTTTTCCCTGAAGCAGAGATAGGCATTCTACATAGCAAGATGACACCGACAGAAAAAGAAGAAGCGATGAAGAAATTCGAGAAGGGCGATACGAATATTCTCGTCGCGACTTCAGTTATCG
>JBBABN010000009.1:0-28302 GCA_041657665.1 Minisyncoccota bacterium | reverse complement strand
TCAAGGCCCTCGACAACAATGACAACAGTACCAACTCCAACACCCAGACCTTCACTATAGGTTGTGGGTTCTCTCACACCTATCCCCGCGTCACTCCTGCTGTTGCGACTTCCACCCCCACTCCGCTCCTCGCTGACTCGGGGCTTCGCGGGGCGAGCACCCTCTCTATCGCACAAGTATCTTCCATTCTCTCGGTACTCGCATCCTTCAATGTTGATGCAGATACAATGGCGAAGGTGCAGGCGGCGCTCTCTGGAACTACTCTCAACTCCTCGACGGGTTCGACAAGCTCACCGCAAGCAGACTCAGGGGAAACCACCTTTAATAGCAATCTATCGCTTCACTCCACTGGCGCTGATGTCCAAGCCCTTCAGCAGTTCCTCAATGCTCATGGCTTCACTATCGCATCCACTGGTCCTGGTTCTCTTGGCAATGAGACTACCTATTTCGGTGTCGCAACCTATACTGCGCTCGTGAAGTTTCAGAAGACGAACAGCATTACGCCAGCGAGCGGATATTTCGGGCCTTTGACGAGAGAGGCGATTAACTCAACCCGTTGAGGTATTCACTTGGGGGTGAAACCCCCAAATTACAAGGTCGAACCTTTAAATACAATATGTGTGGACATCCGATGTCCAAATGCACGAGGACATCGGATGTCCTAAATTCAGTTGAACTTTGTACAGAGCATTTGCATAGCTAGTTTTAGGTGATACACTTTTGATATATGGCTACAACCAAAGAAAGGATTCTAGTGACATTAACGCCAGAGATGGCGCGGGCAGTGCGTGGTTACGCAAAACGAGACCGCGTATCACAGGCGGCCGTTTTCACGCGCGCCATGCGTGCATTAATTGAGGATGAGGAGGATAAATACCTCTCTAAAATCGGAGATGAAATAGCCGAGAATCCTGGGAAGTTTATTTCTTCACGCGAATTCTGGAAACGAGTGGATCAGCGGCGCGCATGAGTCGTTATTCAATACAATTTACTAAGCGTGCAGAAGATGACGCGACGCGTTTGGATTCCACTGTATTTGTGCGTGTCAAAGGATCAATTGAAACAAAACTCATCGTTGATCCATTCCGTTTCGGCAAGTCGCTTACCTATTCACTGTGTCATTTGCGCACTCTTAGGGTGGGTGATTGGCGCGTCATCTATAAAATATCTGAAACTGTCGTTACCATCTTTACTATTCGACACCGCAAACAAGGTTATGGAGATCTTTCATAAATCTAAAAAAAGTTTGGGACAGAATTTCTTGATGCATGCACGCATCGCGGAGCGAATCGCGGACTCAGCGAATCTCTCGCCAGATGCTGTTGTGCTAGAAATTGGCCCAGGAACAGGAATGCTGACGAGAGAACTTTTGAAAAAAGTAAAAAAAGTTATTGCGGTCGAAGCTGATTATGAGTTATTCGAAAAATTGCAGAGTGATTTTGGAGATGAGATTGCGAAGGGTCAGCTTGAGCTTGTGCACAGCGACATACGTGTTTTCGATATTGCATCACTACCCAGCGGCTACACGCTCGTTGCGAACATTCCGTATTATCTCACTGGAGAAATTTTCAGACTGTTTCTCGAATCAGAAAATCAACCAAGCTCGATAACGCTTTTAGTGCAGAAAGAAGTCGCAGAAAGAATCGCACGAGATAAGAAGGAGAGTATTCTCTCTCTTTCGGTAAAGGCATATGGCACACCGAAGTATGAATTCACTGTGAAGCGCGGAGCATTCAAACCCGCACCGAAGGTTGATTCTGCAGTTCTTACTATTCGTGACATTTCGCGAGAGAAATTTTGTGAAGGTCAGACCTTCACAGGTGCGAGTGAGCGCGAGGAACTATTTTTCAAACTTATTCACGCCGGATTTGCACATAAGCGCAAATTCGTTCGGAAGAATCTTTTGGAAGCTTCGCTTCCAAGTGGTGATATCCCAGAAAAAGCGCGTGCGGAAGACCTCTCGCTTACTGTGTGGTTAACCCTGAGCAATTTATCCTGAGCTCAGTCGATGGAAGTCGAAGGGCTTGTTGTGTAGATAACTACTCCTTTCTGTTCGTGCGACTGGTATACTTCAAAATAATACTATGGGAAGGATTCTAGAAAATTTACGTGTTCCTATTGCAGTGATTTTTTCAGTAGTACTTATTGTCGGTGCATATGTAATCGCGCGTAGTGTCGAATCGCCATCTGTCGCACAAGCATCGACCGAGACCGAACTTCTCCAGGCTATTGCAACGAAGGATTCGGATACTGATGGTCTCACTGATTGGGAAGAGGCGCTCTACGGCACTTCTCCAACCAATAGTGACTCTTTCAGTCTCGGTATGACCGACGGCGAGGCAGTTGCAAAGGGACTTATTGTTCCTAAAGCGATTGCGGATATTTCAGTCGCGACTTCCTCGCCTTATTCTCTTAGTTCAGACGGGCTTCCTCCCGCTTCTCCAGAAGGAACGCTTACTGCCACTTTCGCGACCAACCTCTTTTCACTCTACCTCGAAGCGAAACAGGCGAATGGGGGAGCGGACCTCTCTGAGGCCGAACTCTCAGATATCTCTAATCAAGCACTCAACTCGCTTTCGGCGAATATTAGTACCACACCTGATTTTAAATCAGCGAATAACATTACCGTGTCTGGTTCGGGCGCCGATGCGCTTAAAGTATTTGCAGTAAATGCCGAGGCAGTACTCGCGAAAAATACAAACGATGCGTCGAAAAGTGAAATTCTCTATCTACAAGACGTAGTTCAGAACGATGACACAACAGCGCTCCCTCATATTGCTTCAATAGCGAAGTCGTATCGCGACTCTGCTGCTGGGCTCGCTGCACTTCCTGTCCCTGAAGAGCTTTCTACTGACGATCTTGCACTTATTAATGCGATGGCGCGTATGGGAGAAGTGGTGACTGACTTCGCTCGTGTTGATACTGATCCGTTAGCGGCTATGTTGGCGTTGAAACAGTATCCGCAGACGGTCGTTAATCTCTCGAATTCATTCGCGCGCATTAACACTATCTATAAAAATGCTGACATCTCTCTTTCTGCTGGCACACCAGGCGCGTTTTTTGTGAATCTCATCGAGAATGCTGCGAAGAAACAGGCAGCAACAGACACAAAATATGAGTAAAAATAATTTTACTAGAACGCTCGCGCTATTCTTCATAGGTATACTTATTTTGCCGTCAGTATTTCTTGGTGCACCACAAAGAGCACATGCCTTTTTGGGTATAGGAGACATTACTTTCGATCCTACGAATTGGATACAGAATTCTATTACTGCGGTAGCTGCCCCCATAAGTGCTACTGCTGATTTCGCAACCCAAGTTAATGATTATGTGCTCCAGCCGCTTGCGTTCGCTTTGTCAGGGAATCTGATGAAGCAAATGACCGCAAATATTATTAATTTTGTTAACACCGGGGCTGATCAGGGTAAATCGCAATTTGTTACCGACATTCGTGGGTCTATGCGATCAGCAGGGGATGCTCAAGCATTCGCGTTCTTCGTTCAATTAAGTCAGAACTCGAACTCTCCATTTGCGTCAGTGATTTCATCATCACTTCGTGCCAATTATCTTCAAAATACAAGTACGAACGGATTCTGGGCTGCTAATAGATGCACTCTCTCTAATTCGTCGCCGAATATAAACAAATTTCTTGCTGGCGACTGGTCACAGGGTGGCGCGAGTGCATGGTTCGCGCTTACGACGCAAGACCAGAATAATCCCTATACGCTCTATCAGAGTTCACAGAATCAACTCAATTCATTGGTAAGCAATTCTCAAGCAGCGCGGACATTAGAACTTACTATGGGACAAGGATTCCTCTCGTGGTGTGGTTCTGTTAGCAGTAATGCTAGCGCAGATGGAGTTTCGTGCGAAAGTAATTCTGATTGTAAAAGTGCGTCATGTATTGGAGGCCGATGTGGGGTTGTTTCATCTGTAAAAGGCACTGGCGCACTTTATAGTGTTTGTTTTGACGATGTTGATTGTGCGAGTGGTGTGTGTGGTCCGGGTGGTCAATGTGCTGCGGACACATCAGTTTCATCATCGAGGGGCATTAGCTCAGGAGACACCTGTACGAATAAAGATGGCACGCCGGGCGTTATTAAAACGCCAGGATCAGTTATCGGCGCGAGCTTAAACAAAGCGCTCGGTCTTACAGCAGACAAACTCTCGTCGATGGGGAGTACGGGGAAAGAAATCAACAGCATAATGAAGGACTCAGTCACCATTATGAATACTGTACAATTTGCTTCGCAGCTTCTTGGCGGTGTTAATTCTGGAGGTCTCGCAGGATTCGGTAAGTCAACCGGGTCTAATTCTAATTCTCAACCTGATCCGTATGAATATTTGAATTCGCAAGGGTACTTGGGTGTTACCGAGTCAAATGTAAATGAAGGTGCTTCGACAGACTCTACTTCACTCATCGCTACAGTGTCGACTCGTGTTGCTGATTATCAATTGGCATGGGAAAAAATTGAAGATAAAGCGAATAAAGCTTCAAACAGTATTACTGATCTCGAGAATTATTGTGCAGCACAAAAAACTCTAGCCGAACAAGAATTAGCAAAGGGTTCAAATGTTGATTTTTATAACAGATTTATTAGCGATAGCACCGAATGGATATATGCATCTCAGGACATTTTCACAAATGATATCGCTCCAGTACTTACTGACGTCAAGAAAGCAAAAGAAACTATTATTGCCGCAAATGCGATGGTAGATAAAGTGAAAAATGAGAAATCAGATGATCCTTCCTATGTTACTGATATTCAAACGCTTCAAACCATGTCTCCGACAGCTACAGAAGTGAGAAGTGCACAGCACGATGCTCGACCTTTTAGCACTGCTGCAGCGACATTGGAAGGTTCTACTGCTGCGTACGGGACTACTCTTTTAGATCAACTAAATCTCATTATCAAGAATGCTGAGCAAGTTAGAACTGGAGGATCTTTTGTAAATATTGGTGAAATAGCAGCAAAAAAAGCTAATTTCCCATGTAATTTGAAAATGTCGATAGATTCATATCTTCTACATCCGGTCAGTCTTAAATAATATGAAACGCTTTCTTTCTATCTCAATCATCGCTCTCGCACTCTTCGTAGGCGCGGCGGGTGTGGCGCCTTCTGTTGGGTATGCTCAAGAAACAGCACCAGCTGCTGATGCAAAATCAGCAGTCGATGCGGGTAAAAATCTTCCTGCTCCTGTGGATAATCCGACTATAGCAGCCCAACAAGGTCAGGATTCTGCTTATAACGGCGTCATGATTCAAATTATGAAGCTTTTCGCGTGGCTTGTCGGTGTTGCGGCACTTACACTCGACTATGCGGTCTACTACACCGTCGTCACGATGGGGAATTATATACACAATTTAAGTGCAGTCGGTGTCGCGTGGCGCATTCTGCGTGACGTGGGCAATATTATGCTCATATTCGGTTTCCTCGCTATTGGCATCAGTGTCATTCTCGATACAAATGCTTATGGATATGGAACCAAAATGCTTCCAGGACTTCTTGCGGCTGCTATTTTTCTTAATTTTTCGCTTTTCATAACCGAAGCCGTGATTGACGGAGGGAATCTGGTCGCGACACAGTTCTATACACAGATTAATGGTGGCGCTTTACCGACCGTGTCACCGTCGGGCGGATTAATTACTGCATCTGGGGCTCCTTTAACGACGGGGAATGAAGGTATTTCAAATAAGATTATGGGGCAATTAAGACTTCAGAATATCTATAATGCTGGGGATTTAAGTACAGAGATATTCAAAGGAGGAAATATGTGGCTCATCGGTTTTATGGGCATCATACTTTTCCTTATTACCGCATTTGTGCTGTTTTCGCTCGCATTCATTCTCATTGTGCGCTTTATCATACTTGTTTTTGTTATTATCTTGGCGCCGATCGGTTTTGCTGGGTATGCGATACCAAAGCTCAGTGGATTATCGAAACAGTGGAGCGGTGAACTTGTTAAACAAACGATTACGGCACCCATCCTACTTCTTATGCTCTATGTGGCTCTGGTCGTTATAACAGACGCAAAGTTTCTCACCGGCTTTGATACAGGAGCAAATGCAAGTGGTCCTTCTTGGCTCGGGTTCATCAATAATGGGAATTTGGGAGGATTCGCGGGAATGTTACTCTCCTTCCTTGTGGCAATGGGGCTTCTTCTCTCTGTTGTTGTCTTATCGAAGAAGTTAGGCGCTTTCGGTGCCGCAGGAGCAATAAAGTTAGGAGGAATGGCTTCGTTCGGCGCCGTTTCTCTTGGTGGTCGGGCTGTGCTGGGTAGTGCCGGTAATGCTCTCGCAGGTAAGCGCATGCAGAGTTGGGCACGAAAGAATGTTGCTCTCAGACCACTCGTTCTTGCGGGTAAAGGTCTCCGTAGTTCAACCTTCGATTTCCGTAACGCGCCCGGTGCTGGTAAAGCACTTGGAGCTCTTGGCATAAATGCGGGCAAGGGAGCGACCTTTACTGCGAAACGGGCACACGAAGCGGATTACGGTCTGAAACCAGTTAAAGGATGGCTCCAAGAAGGAGAAGAAGAACGCCAGAAACTGGGACGCGAAATGGACTTCAAAGATGCACAGGGTGCTATTGAAAGAGAAAAAGCAAAACTTAAAGCAGGAACAATCACACAGGCACAATATGATGCAAATGTTGCGCCGTACGAGAAGACTATCACTAACACTCTATCAAAGATGTCTACTAAGCAACTTGAAGAACTTGGTGGCATCAAGAATGGTGTAGATGCATTAGTGACCAATCTTTCACCCCAACAATTTGAATCACTGATGAAGAGCGATAAATTGAGCGAATCAGAGAAAGGAGAGATTAAAAAAACTCGCTATCAAGCTCTTAACAACACAATCAGTGGCGGTAATACTGTTGAAATCAAAAAAGCCATTGGCGCTCTTAGTAAAGGGGAACTTGAATCTATGCCGACAGAAATGCTCGCAAAACCGGAAGTGCTCAATAATCTATCAGATAAACAACGCGACACCATTACTGACAGCAAAGAGCGAACTGCTGCAGAAAAATCTGCAGTTCGCAACGCAAGCCCAGTTGGAACGGTTGAACAAATATTTAATACAGCTGGTCGTGGAGCGGCTGGAGCAGCTGCAGTTGTGGCCGACCCAAGTTTTGCGAAACTTACCGTTCCACAAATTGCGAAACTTGATAAGGATATGCTAGTGGAATATGCAGTCGCTGAAAAACTTACAACTGCAACCCTTATTGAACTCCAAGACCAAAAGAAACTGAAGCCAGCAGATATGATTACTATTGGCAATCATATTCGTTGGTCGCCGACTGCGAACCAGAAAACGAAAGATTATGTAACGAATGGTCCAGGTGCTGCGCTATGGTCATAAAAATATGAACGACACAATCACAAAGGAACAAATTCTCGCTGCATACAACAATGCGCCGGACTTTGTTCGTGCAGTATTTAATGATGAGGCAACAACACAAGTTGTTATTGGATTACAATCGAAATTACAGCTTCACGTTGATGCTGCAGGTGTTCTCGCTAAAGAAGTTGGATATTTACTTCTGGGGCTTGTTGACCCAAGTAAATTTGTAGACCGTCTTAAGAATAGCGGTTTTTCTGAACAAGCAGCGACGGAAATCATTACAGAAATTAATCAGAAAATATTTGTGCCACTGCGTGAGAAGATGAAAAGCGGAGCAGGGAATACACAGCAACCAATAAGACCTACAGAACCAGAGAGACCTTCAGTGCCACCAACAACATGGAGGGCGAGTGTGCCACCACCGCGCCCATCGCAAGTGAACGCATCAGTACCAAGCTATTCTTATACTCCGCCAACGCAGACCTCACAACATTTCCATCTGGAGAATAAAATTCCTCCTCCGTCTCGTCCAGTAAACATCGGCAGATTACTCGAAGATCACGAAGAACCGCATATAGAGATAAGAGATAAGGTGCAAGGGATAAGTTTGCCTGGGACCAATCCGCCAGTTTCTGTTCCTCTTACCCCTTCTTCTGCTATTCCTCCCGGAGTTCGTTTCTCGCCTCGCTCCGTCGAAGCTCCGAGCGTAGTGGGGCCTGTTGTTCCTAAAATTGAAACTCCTATTCAAAAACCTTTCGTTCCTCCAGTTCAATCAAAACCTATTCCTCCTGCTCCTCCTATAACTAAGTCCTATGTCGACGACCCCTATCGCGAACCCATTGAAGAAGGGGGTAGGTAGTTGCATTCCGACACACTATTATATATAGTGCCTGTATCCCGCGTTCGCGGGTTTTCTATACAAATGTCTACAATCAACCAGCTCTCGAAGAGAGGCCGCAAAGATAGAACGTCTAAGACGAGCGTGCTTGCGTTGGCTCGTGGTTTTAATGCCCTTAAGAACCGTCCGACCTACTATCCTTCTCCTTTCAAGCGAGGTGTCTGCACCAAGGTGACCACTAAGACCCCAAGAAAGCCGAACTCGGCTATTCGTAAGATTGCCCGCGTTCGTCTCACCAACGGTATGGAAGTTACCGCCTACATCCCAGGCATGGGGCACAACCTGCAGGAACACTCAGTCGTTCTGCTCCGCGGCGGCCGCGTGAAGGATATTGGTGTGCAGTACACCATCGTTCGCGGTAAGCTCGATGCGAGTGGAGTTGATAAGCGTCGCCGTGGTCGTTCTCGATACGGTGCTAAGAAACCAAAATAATATGAGACGACCCCTGAAACACAAGCGTACCTGGAGACCAGACCTTACCTACGGATCTGAGACCCTTTCTCGTTTCATTAATGCAGTGATGTGGAATGGTAAGAAGGATACCGCGCGTTCAATCGTCTATGACGCCCTCGCCAAGATTAAAGAAGGCGATGCTGACCCGCTCGAGACATTCGAGACGGCACTGCGTAATGTCTCTCCCTTGATGGAAGTGCGTTCACGTCGTGTCGGCGGTGCGAACTACCAGGTGCCACGCGAAGTCCCACAGAACCGTCGCCTCGCGCTCTCGTTCCGTTGGATTATTAACGCCGCCCGTTCGAAGAAGGGGAAGCCGATGGCTGAGAAACTCGCGACTGAGCTCCTTCTCGCGGCGAAGAACGAAGGCGACGCAATCAAGAAGAAGGATGAGATGCATCGTATGGCCGAGGCCAACAAGGCGTTTGCCCATTTCGCTTGGTAGTTTGAAGCGGAGCGAAAACTACCTAGCATATGGAGCATGCCCGTATGGGTACGCTCACTACGGTCGGGATTGTATCGAAGGGTTGTGATATTATTTGTCTGCGCTTGGCGCTTTTTTATTTATATTTAACTTATGAACAGAGATTACCCACTAGAAAGAGTGCGCAACTTCGGCATCATCGCTCACATCGATGCGGGGAAGACGACCGTCAGTGAGCGCATCCTTTTCTATACAGGTAGTCAACATAAAATCGGCGAAGTGCACGAAGGCGAGACCACGACCGACTGGATGGAACAAGAGCGTGAACGCGGTATCACCATTACCTCTGCCGCCATCACCTGCTTCTGGACCAGAACCAGCGAGGCCGACAAGAAGGATATTGCGAAGAAATATCGTTTTAATATTATCGACACTCCCGGACACATCGACTTCACCGCTGAAGTGAAGCGCTCTATGCGTGTGCTCGACGGTGCTGTCGTTGTATTCGATGGGGTAGCAGGCGTCGAACCACAGTCCGAGACGAACTGGCGCTATGCCGACGAAGTACAAGTGCCGCGCGTTTGTTTCATTAATAAACTCGACCGTGCCGGTGCATCATTCGAGCGTTCATACGCAAGTATTCTCGACCGACTTTCTCCAAGAGCGATTCGTATGCAGATTCCTATTGGTGAAGAAGCTGAGCACGAAGGTGCTGTCGATCTTCTCACTATGAAGGCTTTCACCTTCTCGGGGAAGATGGGCGAAGAAGTCATCGAAGGAGAAATTCCAGAGGCGCTTCTCGAAAATGCTAAGAAATATCGTGCTGAGCTTATCGAGCGTATTGTTGAACAAGATGATGCGGCTATGAATGCCTATCTCGAAGGTAAAGAACCTTCGCTTGAAGAATTGAAAGCGATTCTTCATAAGGCTGTTGTCGGTAACCAGATTTTCCCTGTGTACTGTGGGAGTGCGTTGAAGAATAAAGGCGTTCAGCTCGTTCTCGACGCCGTTGTCGACTATCTTCCATCTCCGCTCGAGCTCCCTCCTGCAACTGGAACGAATCCGAAGACCGGAGACCCGATTGAACGTCATGCGTCAGACGACGAATCGTTCTGCGCGATTGCATTCAAACTCCAGACCGACCCATTCGTCGGTGCGCTTACTTTCTTCCGTGTCTATTCGGGCACACTCTCGTCGGGCTCGTATGTATACAACTCGACGACCGGTACGAAAGAGCGTGTCGGCCGCATTGTGCGTCTCCAAGCCGACAAGCGTGAAGAAGTCGAGAAGGTTTTTGCAGGAGAAATAGCAGCAGCCGTCGGTCTTAAAGATACGAAGACCTCGCACACTCTTTGTGACGAAACGAATCCAATTATCCTAGAACAGATTAAGTTCCCTGAGCCAGTGGTATCACTCCGTATCGAACCGAAGACAAAGGCAGATCAAGAGAAAATGGGTATTGCACTCCGAAAACTCTCTGACGAAGACCCAACCTTCCGCATTGCATCTGATGATGAGACCGGTGAGACTATTATTTCAGGCATGGGCGAATTGCATTTGGAAATTTTGGTAGAACGAATGAAGCGTGAATTTAATGTTGTTGCGGATGTGGGTAAGCCACAGGTAGCATACCGTGAGACCATTCTTGGATCTTCTGAAGCAGAAGGGAAGTATATTAAGCAGACAGGAGGTCGCGGTCAGTATGGCCACGTGAAGATTAAAATGAAGAAGATGGAGCCGGTAGAAGAAGGCGCGAAAATCTCGAAGAACATCACGCGCGAAGACCATTTCGAATTCATCAACAACATCAAGGGAGGTGTCGTCCCTCAAGAATACATCCCAGCAGTGGAGAAGGGGCTTCGCGAAGCGATGTCACGCGGCTTCCTCGCTGGCTTCCCGATGGTGGATATTTCTATCGACCTCTACGACGGTTCGTACCACGATGTCGACTCGTCAGAAATCGCTTTCAAGATTGCAGCATCAATGGCGTTTAAGGAGGCAGCACAAAAGGCGAAGCCGGTTATTCTCGAGCCGATTATGCGCGTCGAAGTGGTCGTTCCCGAGCAGTTCATGGGTGATATCACCGGCAATCTCTCAGGGAAGCGTGGTCAGATAGAAGGAATGGAGGATCGCGGTATGAATAAGGCAGTGCACGCGAAAGTTCCGCTCTCTGAAATGTTCGGCTACACCACCACCCTCCGCTCGATGACCGAAGGCCGCGGCAATATGACGATGGAATTCGATCATTACGACACTGTGCCGAAGAATATCGCGGACGACATCATCGCGAGCCGGAAGTAGTTTTTCTCCGTTATCCCCGTAGCTTCTTGCATTTATATACGCGCTTGCGTATAGTGCTACTAACGCATCTTGGCGTCGCTCTTTGGCTTGTCTGCTCCGCCGGTGGCGGGATTTTAGTTAGCGAGCCGAGGAGATTGTTCCGACTCGCCTGCCTGCACAGTCAGGCGTCGGATTTAATAATTCGTGAATTAATAACTAATTTATTCGATTATGGCAGAATTTGATCGCAGCAAGCCACACATGAACGTGGGAACCATCGGTCACGTGGACCATGGCAAGACGACCCTAACCGCAGGTATCCTCCATGTCCTATCGATGTTGACAGGAGAGGGTTACAGCGCCCGTGTTGAGAACGTTGATAAGATTGACAGCGCACCTGAGGAAAAGGCGCGTGGTATTACTATTGCGCTCCACCACTCGGAGTACGAGACTCCAAATCGTCACTACGCGCACATTGACGCCCCAGGACACGCCGACTACATCAAGAACATGATTACCGGCGCCGCCCAGATGGACGGAGCAGTTCTCGTGGTCGCAGCGACTGACGGCGTTATGCCTCAGACGCGTGAGCACATTCTTCTCGCGAAGCAGGTGGGTCTTAAAAAACTCATTGTCTTCTTGAACAAGGTAGACATGGTTGCTGAGCCAGATCTTATTGATCTCGTCGAAGAGGAAGTTCGCGAACTTCTTACCCAGCAGAAGTATGATGGCGCCAATACGCCGATTATCCGCGGTTCAGGCCTCAAGGCGCTTGATGCTAATGATGTTAGTGATGAATGGGCAGTGAAGATTAAGGAGCTCGTCGACACGATGGACACCTACTTCGACCAGCCAGAACGCGAAGTTTCGAAGCCGTTCCTTATGCCGATTGAAGACATCTTCTCGATTGAAGGTCGTGGCACTGTGGTCACGGGCCGTATCGAGCGTGGTGTTATTAAAGTGGGCGAGGAAGTTGAAATTGTCGGTATTAAAGCGACTGCAAAGTCGACGGTTACTGGTATCGAAATGTTCAACAAACAGCTTCAAGAGGGACAGGCAGGCGACAATGCTGGCATTCTTCTTCGTGGCACCAAGAAAGAGGATGTGCATCGCGGTCAGGTATTGGTGAAGCCGGGTTCGGTTACCCCTCATACTGACTTCGACGCTGAGGTCTACATCTTGGGTAAAGACGAAGGAGGTCGTCACACGCCATTCTTCTCGGGCTATAAGCCACAGTTCTATATCCGCACGACGGATGTAACGGGCGAAGTAACGCTCCCAGAAGGCAAGGAAATGGTTATGCCGGGCGATACTATCACCTTCAAAGTGAAACTTGTTGCGCCAGTCGCTCTCGAAGAGCAACAGCACTTCGCTATTCGCGAAGGTGGCAAGACCGTCGGCGCGGGCGTCGTGACGAAGATCACTGCCTAAGCATTTATCACGAATCATTACTCATATGGCAACAACGGCAACAGAAAAACCTAAAGCAAAGAGTGCTACCAAGAAGGTGGCAGTAGCTGCTCCGATGGAGCACAAGCTTCGAATCCGTGTACGCGCCTATGAGCATAAGATTCTCGATCTCTCGGTGAAGCAGATTATGGACACGGCTGCTCGTTTCGACGCGACCGTAGTCGGTCCTGTACCGCTCCCGACTGAGATAAAGCGCTGGACCGTGAATCGCTCCACCTTCGTTCATAAGGATGCGCGCGAACAGTTCGAAATGCGCATTCATAAGCGCCTTATCGACATCTTGAATCCCTCGCCGAAGGTGATCGAGGCCCTCACGAACCTCAATCTCCCATCCGGTGTGACGATTGATGTGAAAATGGTCTAATCCGCCAGCTGGCGGACTCAAAAGGAAGAAACACGCAACCGCCCGAAAGGGCGGTTTTGCGTTATAATTTATCAATGCGCCGTTATGCGTTCATTGATGTTCAGAACACCGAAAGTACCGCACAACAGTTTTGCGGTTTTTCGATAGATTGGAAAAAACTATACGATTATTTACACGATGAAAGATGGTCGTGTGATAAGATTTTCTACTACACTGGGATTGAAACGGGTGACGACGCTCTCGCGAGTGAATTTGAGAATTTGACAAAACAACATGGCTGCGTAGTTAGAGCAAAACCCGTTTTTCTATTTAAACGGAAAGGCAAAACAGTACATATAAATTGCATAAAATGTCAGGAGGAAAATGTTTCAGTAGTAGAAATGGGGTACGATAGAAAAGCTAATTGTGATGTCGAATTGACGATTGATGTTTTGGAAAATACAACTGCTGAACCCGAGGTTGAATTGCTTATATTTACGGGAGATGGGGATTTCGAACCTTTAATAAGAAAGGTTGCCGATATCGCGAAAAAGGTCTATATCATTTCAAATACTAAAAAGTTTGAGGTAGCAGGGTTCATAAAAACAAGGTTTTCTTCAAAACTGAAGAAATTGCTAGAAGACAGGGAGGACAAGGTCTTCTTTATCAATGTTGATAACCTAAAAAACAGGATAAAAAGAGATCTTCCGTAGAAACGACAAAAAATGAAAAACGCCACGAAGCGTGGCGCTTTCCGAGTGACATTGGCATTATAAACCCTGAATTATGAAAATGCAATGTTATCCACAGATCGGATAAATAGGTTAGTATATGACTATATGTCGTGGTGTTTTGCTCTCGTGAACGGACATACTGTGGAGATTTACTTCGAAGCGGGAAGAAACAGGCAATCGAAGATTCTCGGGCATGCGTATGTGTGCCCAGAAGAATTTGCAACGAAAAAAGAAAAACTTTGGCTTCGCAAAGACACAAAGCGGTTTCGTCTTTCGTATCGCAAAGGAGTATACAAGCATTTGCCATCCACGGTTCATATCGACATCGGCTCGCACGACGAGGTGTATTGAAAACGCTCCTAAACGGTTATCCACTGCTACCTCTTTCCATAGGGGTTGTGCGGGGGGGTAAAAGAGGTACGGTTACCTCATTATCCAATGAATTACATACCCATGTCCAAAATGACTCGTTTCTTCGGCAGTGCGGTCTTTGCTGTAGTCCTGCTCCTCGGCGCTGGCGCCGCTCCTGTACAGGCTTCATCTCTTACTCAGACTCAAATAAGCTCCATATTAGCGCTCCTTTCTGCTTTCGGCGCAGATAGCGCGACTATAGCGAGTGTCAGTACTGCACTTAATGGCGGAACACCGACAACCAAGACGGATTCTTATGGGTCTTTTTCTTGTCATAACTTCAATACCAATTTGAAACTGGGCGATGGCGGACAGTCACAAAATGGACAAACAGGAGTACGAGCAAGAAATGCTATTGATGATGATGTTGCGGCACTCATCATTGTTCTCTCTAAAGAAGGATTGCTTAATTATAATCAAGTTGTTCAGCCGGGATCAGCAGGCACTTCTATTAAGAGCAACTATTTCAGCGAAACAATTGCTTCTGCCATTACTGCTTTTCAGGAAAAATATGCAAGCGAAATTCTCACCCCGAACCTTCTTCAACATGGCACGGGATATGTAGGTGCTTCAACAAGAACGAAATTGAATGCACTCTATAGTTGTGGTGTAGCGAAAACAATCACTCCTTCCGTCACTGTCACTTATCCAAACGGCGGAGAAACTGTTAAATATGGGGATATTTATATGGCAGGTGACTTATATTTTAATTGGACCACTTCGCAAAAAGAAAAATATGCCCCAACATCTAATATAAAAGCTTACATTACTGATGCTAATGGGAAAGTTGTAAGAGATGACCCTGTTTTGTTAAGTATAACGAATCTGGGAGGCGGAATCTTTAGAACATCCTTTGTTGGAGAGAAAAATCTTGTAAATGGAAAGTATAAAATTAAGGTATGCGATTACTTAGATTCAAAACAGTATTGTGATTCAAGTGATAATTACTTTGTTATTCAGTAATTTTCCAAATAGTGGTACATATACTTGGTGCCATATAAGCAATCCCCTCGACTTGCTTGGTGTATTTGCATCTTTTGGAGGGGTAGGGTAGAGTGCTTCTAACGCTAAGTACCCTGAGTTCGCTCAGGAGACCTATGGCAGAACGCGCGATGCGTCTGTCATCGCGCGTTTTGCTTTGAAAAATCTCTGATTTTTCACCAAACTAAAGACATGAAATTCATCCTCGCCAAGAAAGAAGGAATGACCCGCATCTTTGCGGAGGATGGTCGTGCGCACGCCGGCACTATTCTCGTTGCGAGCCCTGTTACGGTCACTGCCGTAAAGACGAAGGAAGGGAAGGATGGCTACGCTGCTGTTCAGATAGGCACCGGCGTTCGCAAGACCAAGAATATAAGCAAAGCGGTTCTCGGTCACACGAAAGGCAAGGGCTACACCGCTATTCGTGAGTTCCGCACCACTGACGAAGCAGAAGTCGGCAGCACGATAGATGCTTCTGTCTTCGCAGTTGGCGAAATCGTGAGTGTTTCAGGTCTTACGAAGGGTAAGGGTTTCGCGGGTGTGGTGAAGCGCCACGGATTCCATGGCGGGCCACGCACGCACGGTCAGAAGCACTCTGAGCATGAACCGGGTTCTATTGGTGGTGGTGGCGGTCGTGCGGGAGGTCGTGTTGCGAAGGGTATTCGTATGGCCGGTCGTATGGGTGCTGATCGTGTGACAGTCGAGAATCTTAAAGTGCTTGCGGTCGATGTTGCCGCAGGAAAGATGATTGTCTCTGGAGCGGTGCCAGGTATGCGCGGCACCCTTCTCGAGGTAGTGTCAGTTCCTGCCCGTAAGCACGGTGCATAATTTTTATACTATGACTACTGCTAAAAAAATCACGAAGTCGCCAGCACGAGCAAAATCGGAGAAGATTGAAGCTTCTACCTCAGAGCTGTCTATTTTCTCGATGGAGGGCAAGAAGGTTGGTGCTATTACGCTCCCCGAGAGCATTTTCGGTATGCCGTGGCGCAATGATTTGGTGCATCAGGTGACTACTGCGATGCAGGCGAATATGCGTCAGAATCGTGCACACACAAAGGATCGTTCTGAAGTATCAGGTGGCGGTAAAAAGCCATGGAAGCAGAAGGGAACGGGTCAGGCACGCTCTGGTTCGAGCCGTTCACCAATCTGGCGCCACGGCGGTGTTACCTTCGGTCCTCGTTCTGAACGCGACTACAGCGAGAAGATTAACCGTAAGATGCGTATTGGCGCCTTGGTTTCGGTTCTCTCGAGAAAGGCCAAAGACGGTGAGATTATTCTCGTCGATAAATTCTCTTTTGCTGCACCGAAAACAGCAATCGCGAAGAATACGCTTACTGCGCTTGCTGCGAGCGCCGATGCGAAAACACTTATGACCAAGAAGAAGAATTCTGCACTTCTCGCGCTCGCTTCGTATGATATGAAGGTCATAAAGAGTTTCAGCAATCTGGGCAATGTGATGACTGAAGAATTGCGTAACCTGAATCCGCTCGAGGTAATGACGCACAAGTATCTCGTTATCGAGAAGCCGGAAGAAGCATTCGCAGCGCTTCTGACGCGCGTCGAGCATAAATAATTTCATATGGCACTATTCAGCGACAAAAAGAAAGAAACGAAAGTAAAGAAGGAGAAATCCGTACGGGTGCATCATGCACATGCGCGGAAGTTGGCTGACGGTGTTGCTCACGAGATTATTCGCGCACCGTGGTTCTCTGAGAAGGCGCTCATTATGACCGGAAAAGGCGTTTACGCTTTCATGGTTCCTCCTCGTGCGACAAAAGCAGAAATCGCTGGAGCTATTAAAGAAATCTACAATGTCGAACCTTGTAAAATACGTATAGTAAATACTCCAGGTAAGATGAAGACGATGCGCACAAAGCGGGGTGTCGGCATGCGTGCTTCTCGCCATAAGGCCTATGTGTATCTCAATAAAGGGGACACCATACAATTTGGCTAATTTTTTCTTATGAAGACCTACAAACCAACTACCAAGAGTCGTCGCTTTATGACCACACTGCCGTACCGAGAACTCCTCTCGGGCGACGCTCCACATAAGCCATTGATGAAGAAAAGCAGTAGTAAGGGAGGCCGAAACGGTTTTGGACGTATCACGACGCGTCACCAAGGTGGTGGACACAAGCGTAGCTTCCGTGACGTGGACTTTTCCTATAACAAGAAGAATATCCCTGCGAAAATTGAGACGGTTGAATATGATCCATTTCGTTCCGCATTCATCGGGCTCGCACTCTATCGCGACGGCGAACGTCGTTATGTCATTCTGCCTAAGGAGGTAAAAGTCGGGAGTTCTTTTATTGTTGCTCCTGATGCACCCCTTACTCCAGGTAATCGCCTTCCGCTTGGTAAGATTCCTGTTGGTACATTCGTCTACAATATTGAACTTTCTCCTGAGGCGGGCGCCATATTGGTTCGTAGTGCAGGTAACTTTGCTGAAGTAGTTGCACACGATGCTGGGTATGCGCAGATAAAACTTCCTTCAACCGAAATCCGCAAAGTATCTGATCTTTGTTGGGCGAGTATCGGCTCTGTCGGTAATGAAGAATATAATCTCGTAGTCATCGGTAAGGCTGGTCGTAGTCGCTGGATGGGTATCAGGCCGACCGTTCGTGGTACGGCTATGAACCCGGTCGATCATCCGCACGGCGGTGGTGAGGGTAAACAAGGTCGTGGCCTCAAGCGTGCGAAGACCATGTGGGGCAAGCCGTCCGGCAAAGGACAAAAGACGCGCACCCCGAAGAAGTACTCGAATGTCTTTATTGTCTCTCGCCGCAAGGTAGGGAAGAAGCGTAAGGGCTAAAACAAGAATAATTCTAATTAAGAAACCGCCGGCGCTCCGCGCCGGCGGTTCTTGGTGTTACAATAAAAACAACGACATGGAAAAAGATTTTGATAGCTGGAATGAAGTGAAAAAGAAAACGGACATAGAGAAACCGCGTTTCTATACAATACGAGAAATCTGGTGGTGCCGTCTCGGTTTGAATATCGGCACGGAGCAAGATGGAAAGGGCGATTGGTATGTTCGTCCATGCGTCATTCTCAGAGGATTCGGACCAAACGCCTGTCTCGTTGTTCCACTCACCACCTCTCTGCGTGAACATCCATTGCGTGTTTCCGTCGGGCTAATCGAGGGACAGCAGGCGCGAGCGAATCTTTCGCAAATTCGCGTAATAGATATTCGGCGTTTAGAACAGAGCATAGGATTTCTTGATAAGGAGGTATTCTCGAAATTAAGAAAAACCGCCCGAAACATGTTCTAGGCGGTTTTTCTTACTTTCTCCCCCTTGCGGGGGCGGGGCCGAAGCCAACTGTTCTGACATAATATACCCGCCAGGTTAAAAAGTCAACCCACTCTGTGGATAACGGTTTATATGGCGGATATAGTGTATACTAGGAACATCAAATATGTATGACAAAGACACTCAAATCAGCACAGCCGAAACGAGAGAGAGAGAGAGTTTACCCCGTGGAATTTGCGAAGCGAAGCGAAGCAACTATTCCACTGGGGAGAGTACTAAATTCCGCTTTGTTTTCTTCTTTTCAATAATCCTAGGAAGTTTTTTGTTTGTGGGTATCGGGCAGGCGAGTGCGGCGACATATTATGTTTCTCCAACTGGCTCAAATACTTCGCCTTATGATACTTGGGAAAAGGCAGCCAATCTGCCATCAACAGCTATTACTGCCGGAAATACAGATGTAGGCGGCGATGGACCTCACGTTATGTATATTGCTCCAGGTACATACGCAGATAATATATCTATCGCTGATTCGGATTGGGTGAATAGTACGATTGTCGGTACTAATGCGTATGGTAGTACCGCAGATGCTGTGCAGGGACAAGTAACTCTTTCTATAGCGACCGCGCATCCTTTCTATACCAACCAAACCGGTATAACAGTCAAAAATCTGTCTTTCACCGGAACAAACTCAACTCATGACAATATGTATATTGTAGGTGAGAACTTTACTGGGGTAAATTTGTATGTTTATAATTCAGGTCGTAATAATGTTTATACATCAAATGCTATCGATTTTAGTCTAATACGTTCATTGTTTGCAGGGGCTGCACAACACAACTTATCTTTAAGTGGGGTGTCGAATGGTTCTATAACGGATTCGGTGATAAGGAATAGCACGCAGATCCTTGGTGGAACTTATGGAATCCTGTTTAGTAGCACAGGAACGCTTGATATATATAATTGTGTTGTTATGGGCACAAGTCAATATGGTATTTTTAATAGTTCTACCGGAACCGTCAACTTAAAAAACTCCTACATTTCGGGTGGAATAGGATCTGGTAGCTACACGCCAATAAAAAACACTGGTACGATTAATGCCACTAACAACCTCTTGATGGGAACTTATTATGATTATGAAATTTTTACTGGTACATTACCTACGATAGATGAAGGGAATATTAAAACATCGTCTCCAAGATTTAAGACTCAACTGATGCCGGGTACACTCGTATTAACAATAGATGACCACAACGCTATTGATTATGTGGAATCATTGGAGTCTCTGTTTGCATCATATGGAGTCAAAGGGACATGGTTTGTGGACAGTTTAACTTTGGAGACTTCTCATCCAGAATACATTGATAGAATAAATTCCATTATAAGCAGAGGGATATTTTCGGTCGGTGGGCATAGTTACTCTCATAGCAATCTGAGTTTGACAGGTGATATATATACAATTACAAAAGCAGACGCTACAATTGATATCAACAGGACAGCAGATACAATAACGGTTACCCCGGGAGGTACAATAACAGGATTCAAGGCAAAATCTCTCGCAACAATAAAAACAGCATTAGAAGGGTTTGGATGCACTGTGGGGTCTTACCCTTCTGGTCTGCGCCAAGATGCTCTTGGAGAAATGATGGCAGATAGCGGTGGAGCACAAGGATCTCCGTATTCCCCACAAATATTGATTGATGAATCTGCTTCCACTGGATATTTCAAGACTGAAATAGCAGATTCCAAAGCTTTTTTAGAGGCTAATTTAACTTCATATACTGGGAAATCTTTTTCTACTCCTGGAGGGTCTACGTCCTCCGCAGTAGAGGCAGCAGTTAAAAATTCCGGATGGCTCAGCAAGCGAGATGTGACCAGATTGCCATATACGCTGAACAGCATAAATATTTTCGAGATGGGGGTGATTTCTACTATGGATGTTATTGGTGACACAGATGAAGCTACCAGGAGCGCGATAAGAGACATATTGCAAACAGCATCTCAATACGGTGTTCTTTTTTCACTGATGGACCATGAGGACAATTTTACACTAAGCAACTGGGAAATTCTATTGGCAATAGCACGGAACGAGTTTCCGGAATTACTTGTTACGGATATGGATACCGCTATTGATTCTATAAGAAATGACGGGGTATGGACAACAGTAGATGGAAGTATTTATACCAGAGAACGGATTGACCAGTCCGATTACCACCTCCGCTCCACCTCCCCCGCCATCGACGCTGGCACCTCCATTAGTCTCACAACCGACTACTCCGGCAACTCCATCTACGGCGCTCCGGACATTGGGGCATACGAATACCAGCCGCCGTTTACTTTCACCGCTAACGACATTCCAACCACCGGCTCGGTCCGTCTTTATTCTGATGGCAAATATCGGATGACCACTGCTTCCTCAACGGCTGACGTGGCTAATTTCTCTGTTACCCCGGCAGAAGGCAGCTACTACGCCACTACCACCCAGTATATGGATATTACCCTCAACACCTGGGAGACAACCGGCGATAAAAACAAAGAGTGGACAGCCACCTCAACCGCCGGAGATTTTCTGACCCACGCCACTTCAACCATTTACACCATCGGCGATTTGCTACCCGACACCTATTACGCTTTCAAACTAGACGGTACCGCCTCTACAACGGCCATTACCGGTTATGGTTCAACCATCTGCAACACCAATGGCAGCTGTCTCTCTGACACCAATGGCTCTCTCACCTTCACCTATACCGGCGGCTATTCTACCCACACCTTCGCCCTCACCAAAGACACCACCGCTCCCGCATCCTTCTCCTTAACCACCCCAGCTGACAAAGGAAGCATTCAGAAAGGAGGCACCCTTTCTTGGTCTGCTTCTTCTGACACCGAGTCAGGTCTTGCCCCCTACGAGCTCTATATCGACAACACTCTCATCACCTCCACCACAGACACCTCGGTCTCTGTTCCAACCACCATCTCCTGCTCCAATACACACTCGTGGTATATCAAGGCCCTCGACAACAATGACAACAGCACGAACTCCAACACCCAGTCATTCACTATCCAATGCGGTTTCTCCCACACCTATCCTAATGTCACTCCTGTTGTTGCCACCCCTCCTTCCACCCCCACTCCTCCTTCAACTTCTTCATCGCTCTCTTCTGTACAAATAGCTTCTATCCTCTCTGTCCTCACTTCCTTCGGCGTTGATGCAGATACAATGGCAAAAGTGCAAACTGCTCTGACGGGAACTCCTTCAACAATTCAACCACAAGCAACCTCCTTTGCTCGTGATCTGAAACTAAACACCACTGGTACTGATGTGAAAGCCCTTCAACAATACTTAAACGCCAATGGCTTCACCCTCTCTGCTACCGGTCCCGGCTCTTCAGGCAACGAAACCACCTTCTTCGGTCCAGCTACCACAGCAGCTCTTATCAGATTCCAGAAGGCGAACAACATCACACCGGCTGTGGGGTATTTCGGGCCGGTGACGAGAGCAGCGATTAACTCAACCCGTTGAGGTATTCACCAACAAGGCAGGAATGTGTGGACATCCGATGTCCAAAGGCGCGAGGACATCGGATGTCGGAATGCGAATTCTCAAGGTCCTTGTTTTGCCTATGGAGTAGTGTGGGCGTATACTGTTGCGTATGAGACAGTCAAAGCTCTTCACTAAAACACGACGGGAGGCGCCTGCAGACGAGGTTGCGAAGAACGCACAGCTACTCGTTCGCGCGGGTTATATCCATAAAGAAATGGCGGGCGTGTATTCCTACTTACCGCTTGGGTTGCGTGTGTTGGGAAAGATTGAAAATATTATTCGCAAAGAAATGGATACTATAGGAGGACAAGAAATCCGCATGGCAACGCTACATCCTTCAGAGAATTGGAAGAAGACCGGTGGCTGGGACGGTGTGGATGTACTCTTCAAGATTCAAAGTCGAACCGAAAAAGAATATGCGCTCGGTCAGAGCGAAGAAGAAATTGTCACACCTATCGCACAAGAATTTGTTTCTTCGTATAAGGACTTGCCGCTCGCGATCTATCAGATAGGACAGAAGTATCGCGACGAACTTCGCGCGAAGTCGGGCATTATGCGCGGACGAGAGTTCGGGATGAAAGACATGTACAGTTTCCACGAGACGCAAGAAGACTTCGATCGTTTTTATCAGATTGTGAAAGAAGCCTATTTCAAGATTTACACCCAGTGCGGTTTGAATGCAAAATCGACCGAAGCATCGGGAGGCAATTTCAGCGAGAAGATTTCATACGAGTTTATGGTACTCACGGATGCTGGCGAAGATGACATTGTGTATTGCGATGCGTGCGAATTCTGTGCGAATACTGAAGTTGCGAAAGTGAAGGAAGGTGACGCATGTCCTCGATGCGAGAAGGGAAAGGTACAGGCAGCGCGCGCGGTTGAAGCTGGGAATGTATTTGACCTCGGGCAGAAATATCCAAAAGCATTTGATTTCACCTATAAAGACAAAGAAGGGAAAGAGCAGATGCCTATCGTGGGCTGCTACGGACTCGGTACGACACGGCTTATGGGAACCGTCGTCGAAGTGTTTGGAGATGAGAAGGGAATCGTATGGCCAGAATCGATTGCACCATTTGCAATTCATCTGGTCTCGCTCGGAAAGGATGGTGATGAAATTTGTAAGACAGCTGATGCACTTTATACGGATTTGGTGAAATCAGGAGTTGAAGTCCTCTATGATGATCGTGATGCGCGTGCGGGCGAGAAGTTCGCCGAGAGTGATCTTCTTGGTATTCCGAAACGAATCGTCGTAGGGAAGGAGGCGGTCGAGACTGGAATTTTCGAAGTAGTAAATCGTGCGACTGGAATAGTAACGAAGACGCAACGAGCGCAGCTTCTCTCTTAGTAATATGGCAGGTTTCTCAAATCTATTTTTCAGCAACGACATTGCGATTGACTTGGGAACTGCCAATACACTCGTGTATGTGCGTGGGCGCGGTGTTGTATTGAATGAACCCTCGGTGGTCGCAGTAAACGATAAGACCCATCAGATTGTCGCGGTAGGGAAAGAAGCGAAAACGATGTTGGGGAAAACGCCTTCGCATATTCGCGTCGTGCGCCCACTGTCACACGGGGTTATCTCTGATTTCGAGGTAACTGAAGAATTGCTTACGTATCTGATTAATAAAGCGCAGAACGGTCATATGCGATTCTTCGGCCCCCGCGTCGTCATCGGTGTACCGACCTGTGTAACGAATGTTCAGAGTCGCGCAGTGCGTGACGCTGCGCGCAACGCTGGCGCACGCGAAGCTATTATTCTCGAAGAGCCCGTCGCCGGTGCTATTGGTGCGAAGCTTCCAATCGCCGAAGCTATTGGTACGATGGTGCTCGATATCGGCGGCGGCACGACTGATATCTCGGTCATATCACTAAATGGGGTTGTTGCATCGAAGAGTTCTCATATCGCCGGTGATCATTTTAATGAGAACATTATTGATTTCGTGCGAAATGAATTTAAGCTCGGCATCGGCGAACGAACTGCTGAGGATGTAAAAATGTCGATTGGTGCCGTCACTTCGCTTTCCGAAATACTTTCTAAGAGTGTACGTGGTCGCGATCTCGCGACAGGATTACCACGAGAAGTGACATTGACCGATGCTCATGTGCGACAAGCGGTCACACCCTCTCTCGATACATTAATGGATGCAATGAAGGAGGTTATCGAAGCGACTCCGCCCGAGCTTCTCTCTGACGTGCTTGAGCGTGGTGTGACCGTCTTCGGCGGGGGAGCACTTCTGCGCGGTCTGCCGCAGATACTTGCACAGATGCTTGGTGTTCCGGTTAAAGTTGCTCCAGATCCGCTTACTGCAGTTGTGCGCGGGGCGGGCATTGTGACCGAAAACCCTTCGTCGTTTGCTGATTTTTTCATCAATGAAGAGGACCTTCTTATCGAAGCGTAACGCACTCTTCGCATCCACGGGTATTTCGTGGAATGTTGGCGTGCTTTTCTTTGCTCTCATCGTTCTTTTTGTGCGACTTCTTATGCCGAATCTTTTCTGGATCGCTTTCACCCCTTTGTTTAAAAGTGCAAATGCGCTTTCTGCACAAAGTCATTTTTTCTTACAGCATTTCAGTGATGCTGCCGCTCTCGCTTCGAAGAATGAACAATTGATGAGCGAAAATGCCTCGCTTGCGAGCGAGAATCAAGCACTTTCTCAAAAAATATCGAGCATATCGGCGATAAAAGATGTTTCCACGGGCATTCTCGCTGGTGTGGTCGCTCGTCCACCAGAAAGTCCTTACGACACTATTGTGATTGCTGCTGGCAGTGATAATGGTGTTTCTGTTGGTATGGAAGTGTTCGGAAGTGGTGGAGTGCCTGTTGGGGTGGTATCGACCATTACAGATAACTTCTCGCGTGCCACACTCTTTTCATCGCCAAATATGAATACATTGGGTTGGGTTGGGCGTAACAGCATGACACTTTCTATTGTTGGCGCCGGAGCTGGTTCGATGAATGCGACTGTCTCACGTTCTGCAGATATTGTTGTAGGCGATATTGTGTTTGTGCCGGGTCCGGGCATGCTCCCTATTGGTACGGTGACACGTGTCGATAGCGATTCTTCTTCACCGTCTGTAGCATTACGCATTCAACCGATACTTAATCCATTTTCTCTTTCTTGGGTTCTTGTTCGGGATACAGGCATGACATTTTCTTCTGCGACTTCTTCTCCGTTATGATACGCGGCCTCCTTTCTGTCTTCGTGTTTTTTTCCATCATATTCTTCCCGTGGCCATTTACTGCGGTACTTGTTCTCATTTCTGCATTCTTTATACCTTCTTTGTCTCTTGCGGCAGGTCTCTTTGCCGACACACTCTATTACACCCCGCACGCGGATTTCCTCCCATTATTTACGCTCTACGGAGCTTTGGTGACGATTGTTGTTCTTTTCGTGCGTAGCCGACTGAAGACGGGTAGTATGAGGGGATGAAATGGCGTTGTTGGCGAGATCCGGAAATTGCTCCCGATGAGATATTTCTTGATGCATCAAATGTAACTGATTTTGACAGGTCTCGTTTCGAAGGTCGACTCGAGAAGCCTCTTTCACACAGAATGTTTGTTTCTTTTGCGGGAGTACTTATGGTGCTCTTTTTGATTCTCATCATCCGCACCTGGAATCTTCAAATTACGAATGGCGCTACATTTGCTTCTCGGAGTGCTCATAACAGTCTTGAATCAAAAATACTTTTTGCACAGCGTGGAGTTATTACCGATTTTTCTGGCGTGGTACTCGCTGAGAATATAGAGAATCCAGATGGAAGTGTCGGGCGGCAGTATCCATTTCCTGCACTTGGTCCGATTATCGGGTATGTCTCGTATCCGAAAAAGGATTCAAGCGGTGTGTATTACGATACGAACGAAAAAGGTGTTGTTGGTCTTGAAGCTGAATATGATGCTCTTCTTGCGGGGAAGAATGGTCAATTGCTTATTGAAACTGATGCAGTAGGTGTCGTTCGTTCTGAAGGTGTGTTGGTTCCGGCAGAAGTAGGACAAACACTTCAGCTCTCAGTTGATGCAAATCTCGAGAGCCATTTCGCTCGTGCGATTTCAAATACTGTGCAGGACCATGATTTCATTGCTGGTGCTGGTGTCATTATGGACGTACAGACCGGCGCGGTTCGTGCTCTTGTCTCGTATCCTACCTACGACCCGAATGTGATGGCGAATGGTGGCCCCGCTGAGGTTATTGCTGGATACAATACGAATCCCGGACATCCGTTTCTCGATCATGTCGTACAGGGCGTGTACACTCCTGGTTCTATTGTAAAGCCATTCATTGCTGCTGGCGCTCTTACTGACGGGATTATCACTCCTAATACCATCATTAATGATCCTGGACGCCTCTCAATCCCAGACCCTTATCATCCTGGTAAATATTTTTACTATAACGGATGGCGGGCACTCGGTGCGGTCGATGTACGTAAGGCAATCGCGTGGTCCTCGGATGTTTTCTTTTATACTATTGGTGGCGGTTTCGGAAATCAGAAAGGACTCGGTATCGATCGGCTCGATTATTGGTATAAACAATTCGGCATTGGAGAGAAAACCGGTATTGATTTAGCTGGAGAAGCGAATGGTCTTATCCCGACTCCAGAATGGAAGGAAAAAACATTTAATGAATCATGGTATTTGGGCGACACTTACTTCACATCAATTGGGCAGTATTCAGTTCAGGTAACACCGATACAAATGGTGCGCGCGACGGCGGCGATAGTGAATGGTGGGAAGCTTTTCACGCCAACACTCGTCGCTGGGGTTACTCCGGCGTATACCACTGTGCCGGTCGACGCTTCTGCGCTCGCGGTTGTGCGTGAGGGAATGCGTGCATGCGTGACAGGCGCATTAGCGAATGCAATTAATCTCCCTTATGTGAGTGTCGCTGCAAAAACCGGTACTGCGCAGACCGGCATCCGTAATCAGTATGACAATTCATTGGTGATAGGATTCTTCCCGTATGAGAATCCACAATATGCATTTATCGTGATGCTTGAACGCGGACCAGCAGGTACCGGCTCACAGGCAGTGAATGTTATGCGAGATCTCTTTACTGCGCTCCATACAGAAAATTCTCCGTATGTGGGCGGTACCGCGACCACTTCGTCTTTCTTGACAGAAAATTAAGGTTGTGCTATCAATTTCGTCAGATCCTGCTTTGAGATAAGTAGGCCCATTCCGCAAGGGTTATTGCGGTTTTGTCTTGTACATTGAAAGGGGAAAATACTATGTATTTGGAGACGGGCACCTTAGGGTGGCTCCTGTTCGGTGCTCTTATTTTCTTCATCGTGAGCGCTTTTATGGGTGACCATGTAGGTGACCACAGTGTGGAGATTGGCAGTGATGCCGGGCATGGTGGTGCTGGTTTTGGTGGGGACACTCATTATGGTGTTACGTATTCTGAGTTGTTCAGTTTTCGCAATCTCGCGTTACTTGTTGCCGGCTTTAGTGCCGCAAGTATTCTCGCGAGAAATGCGCATCTCGGTCAACTCGGAACAAACGTTGCTGGCGTATGTGGCGCTTTCGGTATGGTTGTTATCGGCATTTGGTTGTTTCGGATTATCCGGCGCCAAGAGTCCAATTCAATCACAAGAAATACCGATTGCGTTAACAAAATCGCAGTTGTTACCACCAGCATCCCTGAACAAGGATTTGGTGAAATTACCTTGCGTAACGCTTTTGGCGTATCGACAAGTATTAACGCCAAGTCGAGGGGTTCTTTTATTCCAGCTGGCTCGGAAGTAAAAATCGTCGCAGTTTCGGGCAACATCGCAACAGTAATCGTATCGGCCAATTAAGGCCACAACAAACGAAAGGATCAGTTATGGAGTCGGGAATGTTTTTGGGAACGGGAGCAGTCGTGCTCTCTATCGTCGCAATTTTCTTCATTCTGATTGGAACTGTTGCGCGGTACTACAAGAAAGTCCCGCCCAACACGGTCGCTGTCGTTACTGGCCGCAAACACAAAGTGTCGATGGTTGATTCCAATGGAGTCGAACAAATCGTCACCCGCGGTTTCCGCTATGTCTCGGGAGGAGGATTTTTTCTCGTACCGATTGTTGAAGAAATGGAGAAGATGTCGCTGACGGTCATTCCTGTCGAGGTCTCCGTCAAGGATGTTCCCGACAAGAACGGTGCGTTGGTTAATGTCAACGGCATCTGCAACATCAAGGTGA
>JBBABN010000008.1:0-30128 GCA_041657665.1 Minisyncoccota bacterium | reverse complement strand
GCGATTAACTCATCCCGTTCAGGTATTCAACACTGCAACCTGTGTGTGGACATCCGATGTCCAAATGCACGAGGACATCGGATGTCGGAATGCGAATGCTCAAGATTGAACCTTGTTTGTTGAAATGCAACGCCTAATTTTAGGCGTGATAAAGTGATTCAATACAATAGATGAATCATGAATGTTATTCCTCACTATACCGTTCTGGAATTTCTTGATAAACTCGATGACCAAGAAGCTTCTGATGTGTTTCGTCTCATTGAAATGCTAAGAGAGCGAGGTCATACTCTCGGAATGCCGCTCTCAAAACCAGTCGGGAGAGGATTGCACGAATTGCGTACACAAGGGAAGCCTGCGTTCCGCGTACTTTATGGATTTCATAATGGGGAAGCAATACTTCTACTGGCTATGAAAAAGCAGAAACCGGAACTCAATCCACGAGACATTAAGATGGCACTTAATCGTTTTCATGTTCATTGCAGTTTATAGCGTACATGCTATACTCCTCTTATGACTAAAAAGAAAACAAAACCAGAATTCATAACTTTTGAAGAAATGAAGAGGGAGATGTTTAAACGTCCAGGTTTTAAGGTGGCGTATGACGCTCTTGGTCCGAAATACGCTCTTATCGGGGCGATGATGGATGCTCGGAACAGGAAGGGCATGACCCAAGCCGAAATCGCACGCCGAGCCGGTACGACACAGTCGGCGATTGCCCGTTTTGAAGCCGGTCGGACGAATCCGACACTCGAGTTCGCTTCTCGTCTATCTCATGCGCTTGGTGCGCGACTCGAAATACGACTAGCTAAGTAAACTTCAATTTGTCAAGGTTCTGGAATCACCTAGTATTTATGAGGGTGTCTGGGAACGGTACATTTGACTCTGTAGATGGTTTCCTGTATCTTTCAATCATCCCGCAGCGCGGGCTTTTCACTGCTTACATGTCACGCTCAATCAAAAAAGGACCCTTCGTGGACGCAAAACTCCTGAAGAAAGTTCTCAACTCAAGACCAGCCTCTGCTGGGGTTATTAAGACATGGGCACGCCGAAGCCAAATTAGCCCTGATATGATCGGTTTCACCTTCGGTGTTCATAATGGAAAGCAGCATCTCGAGGTTCTCGTCTCTGAGGAAATGATAGGTCATCGCCTTGGTGAATTCTCTCCAACGAAGAAGTTTATCCGTCACGGCGGTAAGATGCAGAAGGAGATGGAACAGAAGAAGCAGGAAGCCGAGATCGCTTCTGCGAAGGCTTCTAAAGCGCCTGCAGCTGCTGCGCCTAAGAAAAAATAATATATGGCAAACGCAACACTCAAGAGTCATAATCAAACACCGCGCAAAGTTCGCTTGGTGACTGATTTGGTAAAAGGAAAGAAAATTTCCGTTGCGCTCGCAGCGCTTGAATTCCTTCCGAAGCGTGCCGCAGAGCCTGTTGCGAAACTCATTAAGAGTGCTGTTGCGAGCGCAAAGGAACAGGGCAAGAATCCAGACGAACTTACGATCAAGAATATTATCGTTGAGAGTGCCGGAATGACGAAGCGCTATATGCCGCGTGCTTTTGGTCGTGCTGCGCCTATTCGTCGACGTAAGAGTCGTGTGATAGTGACCCTTTCATAATTTTATGACACATACTGTACATCCATACGCACATCGACTCGGCATCATCCGCGACTGGAAGAGTCGTTGGTTCGCCGCAGATAAGAAAAGCTATCGCGAGAACATTAAGGTAGACGAAACAATTCGTCGGTTCATCGCGAAGCGTTTGCGCGGTACCTACACGAGCGGGGTAGAGATTGAGCGTTCAACAAGCGAACTCCGTGTTATTCTCGCGACTGCACGTCCTGGCCTCGTGATTGGTCGCTCTGGTGAAAATGCGGCGAAATTGCGTAAGGAACTTTCTGATGTAGTACACACAGTAGCTCCTCTCGATCAGCGCACGCTCAAGTTCGATATTGTCGAGATGCGCCAGCCAGAGACTGATGCTTCAGTCGTCGCATATATGATTGTTGAAGGTCTTGAGAAGAGAATGCCGTTTCGTCGTGTGTTGAAGCAGACGGTTGAAAAGGTTATCGCAGCGAGAGAAGTCGAGGGTGTGCGTATCGCGATTTCTGGTCGCCTTGGTGGTGCAGAGATGAGTCGTAAGGAAGAAGCGAAAAAAGGTCGTATTCCGCTCCAGACATTCCGCGCAAATATCGACTTTGCTCTAGAAGAGGCTCATTTGCCGTACGGTGTCATCGGCGTCAAGGTGTGGATCTTCCGTGGAAATGTCTATCAAGATAAAAAGACCTCCGTACATTTGCCCGAGAGTGCTCCCGTGCGTGGCTAATATTTAACCTATGTTATTCCCTAAAAAAGTTAAGCATCGTAAGTGGCAGACGCAGCGCAAGAGCTTGCGCCGTCTCGCGCGCCCTGACACTCGTGGCACGACGGTCGTCTTCGGCTCTATTGGGCTTAAGGCGCTCTCGAGTGCACGCATGACGAGTAATCAGATAGAGGCGGCGCGAAAGGTTCTTACACGAGCAACCTCGAAGACGGGGAAGCTTTGGATTCGTATTTTCCCTGATCGTCCCGTCACTGCGAAGCCGGCTGAAGTGGGAATGGGAAAGGGTAAGGGCGACCCGAAGCATTATGTATTCGAGGTGCGTCCAGGTCGTATGCTCTTCGAATATGATGGTGTTCCAGAAGATATTGCACGCGCACATCTACGCCAAGCGGGCATGAAGCTTCCGGTGAAGACTTCAATCGTAAAAAGCCGTTAATTTGCTTTCTTCTGACTTTTATGACAAAAAAGAATGTAATGACGACCACTACTGACCAGGAGCTCTCGAAGCTTCTTGCTGAAACGCGCGCTGCGCTCCGAACCGAGCGTTTTGCGGCTGCCGGTGCTCGCCCAAAGGATTCGAATGCCCCAAAGAAGTTTCGTGCGACGATTGCTCGTATACTTACCGAACAGCATGCCCGTTCGCTCCGCTCAGGACCTTCGGCTCGAGTGCTTAAAGCCGCCAACTAATACTATGGAAAAAAATACTACACATTCACAATCATTCGTTGGTGTTGTCGTAAAGACAGCAATGAAGGACACTGCCACTGTTCGTGTCGACCGTTTCGTGAAGAATGCGAAATACAAGAAATATTTTGTACGCTCGAAGAAACATCTTGTACATGATCCTGGCAATACTGCTCAGATAGGTGACACAGTCACTATTGTGTCGACACGACCAATTTCTAAACTGAAGCATTTTGCTATTGCGCCAACTTCCGACGCAAAAAAATAATATGTTACAGCCACAATCCATCGTTATGATTGCAGACAATTCCGGCGGTAAAGTCGCACGAGTATTCAAAGTGCTCGGCGGTTCTCATCGCCGCTATGCACGTATTGGCGATGTGGTGGTTGTTTCAGTTCAGACGGCCGAACCACGCAAAGCGGTGAAGAAGAAAGATATTTTCCGCGCGGTTGTGGTACGCCAGACCAAACCATTTGGGCGTAAGGATGGTTCGAGTATTCGTTTTGATGAGAATGCGGTCGTACTCATCGAGAAACAAGGTAAGGAGATGGGTCCGAAAGGGAACCGTATCTTCGGTCCCGTGCCACGCGAGCTTTCTGAAAAGGGCTGGCACTCTATCGTATCTCTCGCACCTGAAGTCGTATAACTATTTTTGTATGAAGATTAAAAAAGGAGATAAAGTAAAGGTGATTTCAGGTAAGGACAAAGGTAAGTCCGGCACTATTCTGCGTGCATTACCGAAAGAGAATAAGGTTATAGTTGAAGGCGTTGCTCTCTATAAGCGTCACCTCAAAGGTTCAGCAGGGAAGGTCGGTCGTATTATCGAACGTTCTCGACCAGTTGACGCTTCGAATGTACAAAAGGTCGGATCTGCTGAGACAAAGAAAAAGGAATCTATTCTTTCTGTAAAATAATATGGCTACTTCTACTTCCATCACCAAACAAAGACAACAGGCTGCGTACCCAACGCTTGCGGAAACTTTCGGCTATACCAGCACGATGCAGGGTCCGCGCATTATGAAAGTCGTTGTTTCTTCGGGCGTCGGTAAAAAGCGTGATAAGAAACAGCTCGAGTTTATTTCTGATCGGCTCGCGAAGATTACCGGACAGAAACCGTCAGAACGCGCAGCAAAGACTTCCATCGCTGCATTTAAAGTACGAGAAGGTGATACAGTTGGTCTCCAAGTAACCCTGCGTGGCGCGCGCGCATTCGACTTTGTAGATAAGCTTATTCACATCGCGCTTCCTCGCACACGCGACTTCCGTGGTCTTAAAGCCGGGGCGATTGATGACATGGGTAATTTCACTATTGGTCTTAAAGACCACACTATTTTCCCCGAGACATCTGATGAGGACTTGAAGGATGTCTTCGGTTTTGCTGTTACGATCGTTACGAATACCAAAACGAAGGCCGAGGCCGAGGCTTTTCTGCGGTATCTCGGGTTTCCGCTTATCGTTGACTCGGGCGTAAAACGCTGATATTCTGAGCTAATGCTCCTCGGAGCTTTATTTTTTATGGCAAAAAAGTCCCAACTAGCGCGATATGACAAGAAGGTCAAACTCGTAAAGAAGTACGCGGTCAAGCGTGCGGCTTTGAAGTTGGCTGGCGACTCTGAAGGTCTCCAGAAGCTCCCAAGAAATTCTTCACCAGTACGGCTGAAGAATCGCTGTGCTATTACTGGCCGTTCTCGTGGTTATATGCGCCTTTTTGGTCTTTCTCGTATTCAGTTCAGAGAACTTGCGAGAGAAGGCAAGATTCCAGGCGTTAAGAAAGCATCATGGTAACTGACCGTATCGGCGATTTCATAATCCGTCTTCAGAATGCTGCGATGATCAGCAAGCATGAAGTGTCGGCTCCTTATTCGGCAAATCTTTTTGCTATTGCAAAGAAACTTAAAGAGCTCGGTTTCCTTTCTTCAGTTACCGTTGATACTGATAAAGAAAATGAAGTACGCAAAACCTTGATTGTAGAGCTCTCTTATGACAGCCATGGACAATCAAAAATGCGCGGAGTGAAGCGCATCAGCAAGCCTGGTCGTCGGCTCTACGCTCCTTTTACTGCAGCACATCGAGTTCGAGGTGGTACCGGAGCACGTATTTTGTCATCTTCGTCTGGCATTATCTCGGATGCAGAAGCGCGCAAGAACCACATTGGAGGCGAAGAGCTTTTTGAGATTTGGGAATAAATATAGTATGAGCCGACTTGCAAAAAAACCAATAGAAGTAGGAAAAACCGATGTTTCGGTTGCTGGTGGTACGCTGACAGTGAAAGGCACGAAGGGCACACTCACCAAGCGTGTACATCCGTCCGTGAGTATCGTGGTAGATGGACAGGGTGTTATGGTCACACCGAAAGATCGTTCACGACTCGCAAAAGCTCTTACAGGTACCTTCGCTTCTCATGTAAAAAATATGGTGCAAGGTGTTGAAACTCCCTATGCTATAAAACTTATTCTTGATGGCGTTGGCTATAAGATGGAGGTAAAAGGGAAAGATGTTGTTCTCACAGTCGGTTTTTCGCATACGGTTCCGCTTGAGATACCAGAAGATGTCTCGGTTAAAGTAGAGAAAAATACCATGACACTTGAGAGTATAAACAAAGAATCAGTCGGACAATTCGCAGCGAATGTTCGCCGCGTGAAGCCACCAGAACCGTATCTCGGTAAAGGTATCCATTATGATGGCGAGATTATCCGCCGCAAGCAGGGCAAGAAGGCCGTATAAAACATATGAACCACAAACCTACGACAAACAGTGAACTCCGTAAACGACGTCATATACGTGTGCGTGCCCTTATTAAGGGAACTGCTGGGCGTCCACGTCTCGCGGTATATCGCAGTAATCGCTTTGTCTCCGCACAGCTTATTGACGACACAGTAGGGAAGACTATTGCTGCTGCACATGGACGTGATTTCAAAGGATCACAGTCGCTGCAGGCAAAGTCGGTCGGGGAAGCAATTGCGAAAGTAGCCAAGGCTGCTGGAGTCACCTCGATTGTCTTCGATCGTGCTGGCTACCGTTATGGTGGACAGGTAAAGACGCTCGCTGACGCAGCACGTGAAGGAGGTCTCATTTTTTAATTACTATGACTACACCAATTGGATCAGAAGTACTACCAGAGATTGACGCAGTTGTCGCTGATACTGTCGACACTACGCCGACGGTGGTAGAAGCAGCACCAGCTGAACAACATGCGCGCGGTGGTTCTCGTGGTTCTTTGCGTGGTCGTGCTCCCCGCACTGGTGGTCGCCCTCGCCCTCCACGCGAGCGCGGAGAATTTGAACAAGTCACTATTGATGCGCGACGTGTGGCACGCGTTATGGCAGGCGGTCGCCGTTTCAATTTCTCACTCGTGATTATTATTGGCGACCGGAAGGGTCGTGTCGGTGTCGGTCTGGGGAAGGGTGTTGATACAGCACTTGCTGTCGATAAAGCAGTACGTGACGCGAAGAAACATCTTATAACTGTTTCTCGCACTTCTTCCGGTTCCATTCCTCATAAGGTTATAGCGAAATATTCGTCTTCCACAGTTGAAATAATTCCATCAGAAGGTCGCGGTCTCGTTGCTGGCTCAGCAGTTCGTACCGTGCTCGACCTTGCTGGAGTGACTGATGTGGTAACGAAGATTCACACACGCTCTAAGAATAAACTTACGATTGCACGATCAACAGTTGCAGCTTTGAAGAAGCTGCGTCTAAAATAATACTGGTATGCAACTCAATTCATTCGCACCTCGTACAAAAAATAAGAAGCCCGAACCAGTCGGACGCGGTGGCAAGCGTGGAAAGACAAGTGGTCATGGACACAAAGGGCAGTCCTCTCGAGCTGGACACAAGATTCGTCCAGAAGCACGAGATATGATTAAGAAGCTTCCAAAGCTTCGTGGTCACGGTAAGAATCGTGCGCGCACTGTTCGCACCAATCGCATTCCTGTTTCGGTAGTGAATCTTTCTATACTCGAAGCTGAATACAAGGCAGGCGAGAGGGTATCTCCATCTTCGCTAGTCACAAAGGGTCTTGTACGTCGTGCAAAGGGTCGTGCTCCCTCAGTAAAGATTCTCGGAAGTACTATTACGAAAGCACTTGTTATCGATGGGTGTGCAATCTCTATTGTTGCAGAGAAAGCGCTTATTGCCGCTGGTGGTACCTACAATGCTTAATTCTTTTATTCGTAAGATAAAACTTGCTTTAAACGACTCACAGATTCGTTTTCGTATTTTATTTCTTGTTGGGGCACTCGCTGTTTTCCGCCTTCTTGCATCAATACCAATACCAGGAGTTGACCGTGCTGCACTCGCCGCATTCTTTTCGAATAATCAATTCTTCGGGCTCCTGAATATCTTCTCGGGAGGGGGGCTTTCTTCTCTCTCGGTTGTGATGCTTGGTGTTGGACCTTACATTACTGCGTCAATCATTATGCAGTTGGGTACGATTATTTTCCCACAAGTGAAACAGGCGTACTTCGAAGAAGGGGAGGCTGGTCGTGCCAAATTTATTTCTTGGAGTCGCCTCCTCGCTATTCCTATTGCTGTTGCACAATCTGTCGGCTTCCTATTCCTTCTCGAGAGTCAGAATGTCATTGTTCATCTTGGTGCGGTTGAATTTATTACCAATATCGTGTTGGTTACTGCCGGATCGATACTTCTTATGTGGCTTGGTGAACTTGTCACCGAATTCGGTATAGGTAATGGTGTTTCGCTCATCATTCTTGCGGGTATTCTTGCTAGTGTGCCTTCCAGTATCTCTCAAGCACTCTTTTCTGCTACCGTAGCAGATATACCGACTTATTTGGCATTTGTAGCACTGGCACTCCTTATGATTTATGCCGTCGTTATTGTCTCTGATGCTGAACGTTCTATACCAATTGCCTACGCGCGAGCAGTACGAGGCGCTGCACTTTCACAGGGTGCAGCAACCTATCTTCCCATTCGCCTTCTTCAAGCGGGTGTTATTCCAATTATCTTTGCGCTCTCTCTTCTCCTCTTGCCACAGATGGCGCTCTCGATGCTTGGTTCGCTGTATATTTCTTTTGCTGCAAGCGCGGCGCTCTGGTACACTGCACTTCTTTCTAATCCGTGGCAGTACGGATCGATCTACTTCGTTCTGGTGGTACTTTTCACCTATTTTTATACCGCAGTGACCTTCGAGCCACATCGTGTTGCCGAGAATCTACAGAAGACCGGCGCTTTCGTCCCAGGCGTTCGTCCTGGTCGTGAGACTGAAGAATACATTGGTAACGTGGTGAACCGGATTACTTTCCCAGGAGCGTGTTTCCTTGGTCTTATCGCTGTCTCTCCCTCAATAATCCAAGGTATTACTGGAGTTACGACTATCGTTCTTGGCGGCACCGCACTTCTTATCGCCGTACAGGTCGCACTCGACCTTGCTCAGAAAATCGACGCACAGGTTTCACTTCGGGAGTATTGACAATAAACACTTGTATTCTGTATAAAATAGTGCTATACTATCCTCAGATAACTAGTACACAAGCAATAAAAAGTGGGGGGGGGAGAATGAAGACAATTCTGGTTGTTGATGACGATTCTCTGATAAGAGATCTTGTCGACACAATTCTTAAAATCTCAGGATTCGAGACAATCGTTTGTGGCAGTGGTGAAGAAGCCATTTTACACATCGATGCTGTGGATGCTGTAGTCACCGACTTTCAGATGCTAGGGATGAACGGTGTCGATCTGGCAAGGGTAGCGAAACATCGTAGATCAAATCTTCCGGTGCTTATAATGACCGGTAAGCCAGACCTTATTCCCAACCATCATTGGGCGGACAAGGTTATAACGAAGCCGTTTCCCAGTGTCAATGACATTCCTTTGTGGCTTCTCGAAGTTCTCCCTGAAGAAGTGAAGTAGATCTCGACCCTCTGGGTCCTTGCGCAAGCGGGGCTCGGAGGTTTTTTAATTGCATAAGTCCTGTTTCAGGATTAAAGTAAACAAATGGAAACAAAGACAATATTTTTTATCGGGAAGCCGGGGAGTGGGAAGGGCGACCAAGCACGACTCCTCGCAGAAAAGACCAGCTGGCCTACCATTTCTTCCGGGCAACTTTTTCGTGAGATAGCGGAGGAAGATACTCCGGCTGGCCACAAAACGAAATCAGAAATGGAAGCCGGTCTTCTCGCGCCACACTGGTTCGCCCAATATCTTTTTTTAAAAACACTCTTTTCGCTTTCGGGAGATAAAAGTATTATCTTTGACGGCTTCTGTCGCAAGGTACCCGAAGCAGAATTGGTCATTGATGCGCTCAAGTGGATTGGTCGTCCTTTTTCTCTGATACATCTGGTCGTGTCTGATGAAGAAATTAAACATCGCATTGAACTGCGCAAAGATGTTGAAGGCCGAGCTGATGACAATGCTGTTGATGAGCGTTTGAGAGAATATAGAACCTATACTGAACCGGCGATAGAAAAGGTTCGCGAATCGGGGAATCTGATTGAAATAAATGGTGAAGGAACACGAGAAGAAATCGCAGAGAATATTCGCAAAGCTCTTAATTTGCAATGATAGTTAAAAATACCGCTGAGCGTGAAAAGCTTATAGAAGCAGGGAAGCGTCTTGCGTGTGTGATGGAAACGCTCCGCGCTAAAGTGCGTCCTGGCGTAATCGCAGAAGAACTCGACGACCTTGCTGAACAGCTTATTCGCGATGGTGGAGATTCTCCAGCATTTCTCGGTTATACGCCCGAGGGCGCGCGCCGACCGTACCCAGCGACGCTTTGCGTCTCGATAAATGATGAAGTGGTGCACGGTATTCCGAATGAGTCACCAAAGATTCTCAAAGAAGGCGATATTGTCGGTCTCGACTTTGGACTTATTCATGAAGGCGTTGTTGTTGACGCAGCTATTACTGTGCCGGTCGGCACGATAAACGAAGAATCAAAGAAATTAATGCGCGCAACCGAAGCGGCTCTTGCTGCAGGAATTGCTGCTGCTATTCCGGGGAACCATATGGGTGATATTTCACATGCGATTCAAGAAGAGATAGAGCATGCTGGTTTTAGTGTGGTGAAGTCGCTTGGTGGACACGGCGTTGGCGATTTGGTACACGAAGAGCCCTTCATTGCTAATTTTGGCCGTGCTGGGTCAGGGGAATTACTCAAAGAAGGCGTCGTGCTCGCTCTCGAACCAATTTCGGCTGCAGGGAAGGGGGCGGTTACTATCGCTCCTGATGGCTACACCTTCCGTACTAAGGACGGTTCTCGTTCTGCTCACTTCGAGCACACTATCTTGATTGAAAAGGATGGGGCGCGTATCATAACTAAATAACCGCCACAGGCGGATTAATTTTTAAAACTATGGCAAATAAAAACCCAAAAGAAGAGAGAACCTATGTGATGGTGAAGCCCGATGGAGTGAAGAAGGGTTTGATTGGTGAGATCATTAAACGCTTCGAACAGCGTGATTTGAAAATTGTCGCACTCGAAATGTTTCAACCGACACTCGAAGAAATGGATAATCACTATCCAAAAGACCTTGCATGGATAACGCGCCTTGGCGGTAAGACACTTTCAACCTACGAAAAATATCAGTTTAATCCGATGGAGGATTTCGGCACGGACGACCCAGCGCAAATAGGTCCAGAAATACGCAAATGGCTTATTGACTACATGCTCTCGGCTCCGCTCGTGAAGATGGTTGTCGAAGGTACCCATGCAGTGGATATGGTGCGCAAGATTTGTGGCCCGACGCTACCCTATCTGGCAGATATGGGCACCATTCGCGGCGACTTTTCGAATGATTCCCCGGTACAAGCAAACGCAGAGAAACGAGCGGTTGCTAATGTTGTTCATGCATCTGAGACACCTGAAGAGGCAGAACATGAAATTGAACACTGGTTTGGAAATAATAAGTTGCATAACTATAAGCGCCACGGCGAATAGACAGTGTAGTATGGAAGAATGAAACTCTCATTCTATGGTGGAGCAGGGAAAGTAACTGGTTCTAATTTCTTGGTTGAAGGAGATCGTGGCAAAATTCTTGTTGATTGTGGTATCGAACAAGGACGTGACTTTAGTGAGGCGAGCGCACATGAACCGTTTCGATATGAAGCGAAAGATATTGATGCTCTCGTTCTCACCCATGCGCATCTCGACCATGTCGGTCGCATCCCAAAACTCGTAAAAGATGGATTCGCAGGGAAGATATATATGACACCACCGACGCGCGACCTCGCTGAGCTTATTCTGCGTGATTCGGTCGGGATTCTCGGCGAAGAAGCTGCTCGGCGCGGTGTGCTACCGATCTATGAAGAGAAGGATGTAGATACAACACTTTCGCTTATAGAAACACTCGAGTATCACAAAGAAAAAGAAGTTGCTCCTGGTCTCTCGATATATCTGCGTACTACAGGCCACATTCTCGGCTCGGCGAGCGTGCGAATTACTGCTGGTGACGGCACGACGCTTGTGCTCACAGGCGATATTGGCAATTCGCCATCGCCCTTGCTGCCCGATTGGGAGTCGGTACCAGACGGAGATGCTCTTGTTATGGAAAGTGTCTATGGTAATCGGGCGCATCCGGAGCAGCAGCGCCGCGTCGAGCTTTTGCGAGACACGCTTAAAAAAGCCATTGCCCGTGGCGGCACTATTCTCATTCCTGCCTTCTCTCTCGAACGAACACAGCTAATGCTGTACGAACTTTCTAATTTCTTTGACGCAAAAGAATTACCACAGATTCCTGTCTTTCTTGATTCGCCACTCGCAATAAAAATAACGGCGATATATGAGAAGTGGGGAATGACGTATTTTAAACCTGAAACCGAGGATGAAATGAAACGCGAGGGAAGCATTTTTGAATTCCCCTTTTTGAAAAAAACACTCTCGCGCCAAGAGTCGGCAGAAATAGAGAAGACACCAAGTCCGAAGATTATCATTGCTGGTGCGGGAATGAGTCATGGTGGCCGTATTGGCCGCTGGGAAGCGCGCTACCTGCCCGAATCCTCGACCACGCTCATTATCGCCGGCTATCAGGCGCCTGGAAGCCCAGGACGGCGTATGGCAGAGGGTTCTTCGAGCGTACGTCTCAATGGTAGCGAGGTGCAGATTCGGGCGAAAATAGAGATTCTCGAAGGATGGTCGGCACACGCCGATCGTGACGGGTTATTGAAATTTGTGGAAGCAGCGCTTTCCGAAAAGCGCCCGAAAGCTATCTTTACGGCTATGGGCGAACCGTCTGCCGAGCGATTCCTCGCACAGCGCATTCACGACTATCTCGGCGCGCGCGCCATCGTCCCCGAATTCGGCCAGACGTGGGAGATTACGAAGGATTCGGTTAAGAAGGTTTAAAACAAAAGCCCCTTCTGGGGCTTTTGTTTTAAACTACCTGTTTCGAGATGCGGGCGAATATAGTTGGGTGTTCGGAGGCGAATTCGGCGAGGACTTTGCGGTCGAGGGCGAATCCAGTCTTCTTTAGCTTTGCAATAAAGGTGCTGTAGGATTTGTGGCCATTCTCGCGAACAGCGGCATTAAGACGGACAATCCAGAGCTGACGGAAGTCGGTCTTCTTATCGCGACGATGAGCAAAAGAATAACGGCCTGCGCGCATCAGCGCTTCATGTGCGAATTTTTCTTTCTTAGAACGGATACCACGGTAACCCTTGGCTCGCTCTAAAATATTCTTGCGGCGTTTCTGCGCCATGACTCCTCCTTTGATTCTTGTCATACAAAAATGATTACTAAAATTAATTACTTTGCGCCCGTACCAGGAAGAAAGCGACGGCGGGTTCTTGCGGAGAGGGTAAGGGAGACAGAGCGACGTTTTGCTGAACGCTCGGAGCCACTCTGTTTCGCATTAAAATGATCTTGGCCAGGTTTACGAGCCATAAGTTTACCCGTGCGCGTCACGCGGATTCTTTTTGAATATGATTTGTTAGTTTTCATGGATTGGTTTTGGATTCTCTTTTTCGCGTTTCGCTTGGGCTATAAGATCACGTTCGATGACTCCTGCGAATCCTTTTGGGCTCCGTGTAATAGGCTCGGCGAGCTTATAGGCATACGGGATACACAGAAGGAATTTCTCTAGGCGTTCCTTGAGAAATGCCTCACTCATGCCCTTATAGCGTCCTTTGAGGAAGAGCTCGGCGCGTACCCGGTGTCCTTCACTGAGCCACTCGGCGGCCTTCTTTGCTTTGAGGAGCATATCGTTCTCTCCGGTCCCGACCTTAATCTGGACCTCCTTGGTCTCTGACACTTTGACCTTGGATTTCGCTACTTTCTCCTTCTTGCTTCGCTCATATTCAAATTTACCATAATCCATAATCTTCGCAACGGGAGGGATGGCTGAGGGCGAAATCTCGATAAGATCGGATCCGGCGGTCTTTGCGGCCTCGAGAGCTGCCTCTAATGAGAGGACTCCAAGGTTTTCTCCTACTGCACCAATAACACGCAGCTCTTGTGCGTGAATTTCGTTATTAATGCGAAGTCGGTCGGTAGCCACTGGAAGTAAGGGGATAATAGCACAAAAAGGGGATAGTGCGCAACTTTCTTTATTGCGAGAGCTGGCTCGGGTCGGAGAGGACGATTTCTGCCTTGTTTTGGTACGAGGAGATTTTACCGGTGAGGGTGACGACGGTACCGTTATAGTGCGAGAGGTCGCCGAATTTTTTCACATCATCAGCGAAGATGACGCCCGAAAACGGGCAGGTCTTGTAGCTCTTACAGAAATCTAAAAAGACCGTGCCGCTCGCAGAGGTGTAGGCTTCAACGAGGGTACCACGCACGGAGGCGAGATCGCCGATATGCGCGGGAGCATCAGTGTAGTCGATGGTGCCAATAGAAACATTCGCGGCCGCTCCCGCGGCCGCGCTGTTACCCTTGTAGGCATCAAGTAGTCGTCTTATGATATTTTCATACGCTTGTCGAAGTTCTTTGTTTGTACCAATCTCGAGAATTTCGTCATTTATATTTGTTGCTGAGTTGGTCCAGTTATAACTGCCAATCGCATACGCCGAATCAGTGACGAGAGCTTTGATGTGCATGATGCCGTTACCCGTCGCATGCTTCTCTACGACGACAGGAATGCCGGCAGCGAGCAGTTTCTCAGTAATAGGAGCGCCGTAGCTACTGCTACTTTGTCCCGAATCTATAACTCCTTGTACATCAATACCGCGTTTCTTTGCTGCGACGAGCGCATCAGCGATACTGGGGAGTGTAAATGTGTAAATGGCAAAATAAATATGACTTGTTGCATCGTCAATGAGCGCAATAATCTCTTTATCATTTTGTTTCTGGTCCAAGCTGTAAATGATACGTATTGAATTGGCCGGTGGTGCGGTAACTGTTTGCACAGGAATGTTAGCTGTCTGTACCGTTGTGTTTCCCGTGCCGACGCCGTATCCTGTAGCACCAGCAGCAAGCACGAGTACCAGAGCAACCAACGCGCGAATTATTTTTGTTTTCATACAAGCGATTCTGCTTTCCTAGTACGATACATACGAAGATTGTGTCGACCAATAAAGAAAAGTGAAAGGAGAAAAATAACTGCAATACCCCAACGTAGGTGAGAGAACCATCCGGAGGTAACGCTACCAAACAAATACGACACGAAAAACAGAATAATTATTGTCCAGATTGAAGTTGCGGTGGTTGCGGTCAATAGAAATGTAGAGAACCGCATACGAAAAAAGCCGCAGGAAACATACGTTAAGAATCGCGAACCTGGAATAAAGCAGGCGGAAAAAACGGTGAGCACATATCGTTTCTTCAACCATTCGCGGAAAGGCACAAGGAAATCATGATCAACATATCGCCCGAGTTGTGGGTGAGTACTTGCATATCGTCCGAGCAAATAGATTCCACTATTGCCGAGTATGATACCAACAAGAAGGGAAGAGAGCGCAATAGGGATAGAAATAGCACTGTCAGCGGCAAGTATACCTATGACGACTGCTGTGGCATCTTCAGAAACAAGTGATCCAAGAATGATAATAAATGGCAGGACAAATATATGTCCAACTGCGTTATGAATGATAGAAGAAAGCAGAATAAAAGGAGACATGTAGATCACTCTAGTGTATCAAATTTCTTGTTGCAGAGAGCTCTTGAAACGCGTATTCTAGACAGTATGAAACGCACTGGTGTTATATGTATAGTTTTTCTTGCTTTCTTCGGGCTTGTCGATTCGATATATCTCGCCCAAAATGAAATAACTAATACACCACTTATCTGCACTGTAGAGAATCTTTCTGATTGTAATATTGTTGCTACGAGTCAATACTCTCGCCTATTTGGTATTCCTCTTGCAGAATTTGGTGTTGCTTTCTTTAGTATCATTTTTATATTAGCTATTCTCGAGCTTTTTGTTTCCAACCGGCTTCTTCGTCGATTTATTCAAGGGTGTTCGATTGTTGGTGTTGCCTCATCGGTCTACTTCACTTTTATAGAGATTTTTATTATTCATGCTCTCTGTATCTATTGTCTTGTCTCAGCCTTTATTACGTTGCTCATATTCATTTCAGCAAGTTTTATCCAGCCAATAAGAAAGAGTGAACAAGAAAATCCTCCTACTCCTCCGTCCGTGCCACCACATTTCTCAATGCCGCCTGTGTAAATTCATATGAACCGCTTTCTTTTAATTCTCCTCATCTCACTTCTTATACCAACAAGTGCGTTCGCAGCGGGTACACCGCCATCCTCTTTTTCGGCGGCACGTTCGATTCTCTCCGAGAGTCCTTCGCTGGGGAATACGTATGTTGCCGGGTTCTCTGTGGTTATGACTGCACCAGTAGCAGGGGATTTCTCCGCAGCTGGCGGGAGTATTATTACTGCAGCGCCCATAGCTGGGGACGGTCTTCTCCTTGTTGGTTCTCTGAGTTCTCGAGCTCCAATCGCTGGAGATTTGCGGGTGGCGGGCGGAAATATCTCTATCGAGAAGACAATTGCCGGCGATCTTTTTGCGCTCGGGCTCTCGGTCTACGATTCTGGACGCGTTGGAGGAAATGTCTTTATTGCCGCCTTGAATACAGTCTTGACCAGTGGAGCTTCAGGTCCAGTTACGATTTACGGTAATAATATTTCGCTCGCGGGCGACTTTGCGGGCAATGTGCAAGTTGTTGCGGCCGGACGTCTCACTCTTGCTCCACATACCACCATTCGTGGAAAACTTTCTTATGAAGCGCCTGAAACAGCGAATATTCCAGCATCAGCGACGATACTAGATGGTGTTGAATATAAGAATGTCTCATATCTTCCTGATGCTGGCACTTCGCGAGTACTCTCGTTTATAAGTGTTGGATTCTTCCTTTTTGTGCGTATTCTTGGAGCGCTTATTCTCGCCGGTCTTCTTGCTGGTCTCTTTCCTCGACTTGCAGAAGTGGTTATTGATCGTGCGTATGCAGCACGTTTGCGTTCAATTCTTCTTACAACATTACTTGGATTTGCTGTTCTCGTCGCAACGCCAATATTGTTTGTGCTACTCGCCCTAACCTTTGTTGGCATGGGTGTCGCACTTCTCGTATTCATTTCCTATGCTCTTATGGTCCTTCTTGCGCTCTTGTACGCGGGCATTCTTCTTGGTGGTGTAGTTGCGCGCCGATATTCGAGACGTACGATTGTTTTGTGGCACGACGGAGCCCTTGGGATGCTCATATTCTCACTCATCGCGCTTGTACCGTTCGTTGGTCTTTTCGTAATACTTCTTCTTTCCTCATTCTCTATAGGTGCGCTGCTAATAATATTCTTTAATTTTGCTTTCCCTCATGAAGAAGAAACACCAGAGTTGTTATGACTCGTGCCGAGCGGGCAAAGAGGATAGCCGCGTATTTGAAGAAAACATATCCAGAGCCGAAGAGCGAACTTATCTATAAGACACCATTCCAATTTGTGGTTGCGGTGATGTTATCGGCACAATGTACTGATAAGAAGGTGAATGAGTGCACAGAGGTGCTTTTTAAAAAATATAAAACAGTTCGCGATTTTGCTCAGGCGAAACCAACCGTTTTTACCAAAGAAATTTCTTCCATTCCATTTTTTCGCAATAAAGCGAAGGCGATTATTGGCACCGCGAAGATTGTGCAGGAGAAATTTGGTGGCAAAATTCCCAAGACCGATACTGAACTTACTCAACTGCCTGGGGTAGGGTATAAGACCGCACATGTTGTTCTTGGCGAGCTTTATAGTATCTGGGAAGGTATCGCGACTGATACACATGTAAAACGTTTTGCGAAGCGTTTTGATCTCACCGACAATACTGACCTCAAAAAAATCTCAAAGGATTTAGAAGAACTCATTCCGAAAAAAGATTGGAAATACATCAATAATGGTCTGGTACTCTATGGCCGATATATTTGCTCGGCGCGCCCGCACGATTGTACAAAACATCCTTTAACCAAACTCTGGCCGCCGGCCGCAACACGATGGCCAAAAGCGAAATAGAAAATTTCAGAAAAATAGTGTGGGCGCACTACAAGAAATTCGGCAGACACGATTTGCCATGGCGTCCCCCTACGCTGAAGCTACGGAGGGATAAAACCCTTGATCTGTATCGTGTCTTGGTTTCCGAGATTATGTTGCAACAAACCCAAGTGGAGCGCGTCATTCCGTTGTATAAAAAGTTCATCAAAGAATTTCCGACAGTAAAGAAATTAGCACAAGCACCACTTTCAGAAGTTTTAAAAAGTTGGCAGGGCCTCGGCTACAATCGCCGCGCCAAACTTCTTAGAGGGGCGGCTCAGCATCTCGTATCTACGCCATCATTTAGGACAAGGTTTAACCTTGTTACAGAACTTGAAAAATTACCAGGTGTTGGACCGTATACCGCCCGCGCGATTGCGGCGTTTGTATGGAATCAAGATGTCATTGTGATAGAAACGAATATTCGCACAGCAATTATTCATCACTTCTTCGCCCGCCAAACTGTCCAACACCGAGTGTCCGACAAAGAAATCGAAAAGATTTTGCTACAAGTATTACCGAAAGGGAAGGCCCCACTTCGCCAAAGCTCCGCGGGGCAAGCAAGAGAATGGTACAGCGCACTAATGGACTATGGCGCGTATCTGAAAAAGTCGGGCATCAAGTTAAATGCGAAGCACGCGAATTACACGAAGCAAAAGAAGTTTGTTGGTTCCAGTAGGGAAGCACGCGGTGCTATCCTCCGTGAACTCGCCTCTAGTTCGTACACTCAAACGCATCTTTTAAATCTCCTCGGTCCAACTCGTCATTCCCAACTCTGTATAGCGATTATTGCTCTTCAATCAGAAGGATTGATTCAAAAAAAGAAAGGCGTATTTTCCCTAGCAAATTAGCCCTATATGAATGACTCAACTGGTTGAGCCATTCATTGTCAATATCCAGTGATACAAGTGGTATAATATATATTATATGGATCAACATGATGAGTCATCGGGCATAGTATTTGAAAACGATCAATTTCAGCAGTCCACCCGGTCTTTCCGAGCGCAAACGCCGAAAATTGTTCAGCTAGTCATTAATTATTCAGGCGGATTAGTAAAAAATGAAAGGCAGACAAATTATGTCCTGCTCGGTTTCTCAGTTCTGGCGATTATCGTCTCTGTGTTCTTGGTATTTGGAGGGAACGGGTCAGCGGCTCCAATCAATGTTGATCCGTTGACCGGGATGGAGATTATCCCTGGTCAAGTTCCCGGCGGTATTTAATGCATATGGTATATAAAAATAGTAAGAAAGGATTCACACTCATAGAACTTTTGGTCGTTATTGCCATCATTGGGATCCTTTCCTCTGTCGTTTTAGCAAGCCTTAATTCTGCTCGGACAAAAGCCAACGATGCAAGGAGAAAAGCAGATATAAAACAATTGGAGATAGCCCTTGAATTAAACTATCTGAAACATGGTGCGTATACACAACCGGAAGCTATGTGCAGTGATACGAGTTATGGCGGATTAGGAGGGTGCGGGTCAGCTGGTGGTACTGGAGAATGGGATGCGAATAGCGACTTAAGAGATCTGATCACAGACGGCTTCATGAGTGTTTTACCGAAGGATCCGATTAATAATTCTACTTATAAATATATTTATGAGCCGTGGAATGTAAGCCAAGCTTATACTGGCTCTCCTAGAGGACAACAGTACGACCTGTGTGCCCGACTCGAAGCGGGCGGAAGTTTTTGTATCAACAAGAGGTAATCGCTGATGAATTATGGCGCGTATTTGAAAAAATCGGGCGTCAAACCCAACTTTGTATAGCGCTCACAGCACTCCAATCAGAAGGATTGATTGAGAAAATGGATAGAAACTATTCTTTTGTGAATTAGTGTTTATTCGTAAAAATCGTGCAGACCAATATCAAGAAAGAGCACGCGGCTCTCGGAGAGAAATAAAAACTTGATTCGGTAGTGATAATTTATCCAGAACGCTGAAGTGCCGCGCTCTTTGCCGTGCAGTTGATGCGTACGGAGCGACGGGTGATGAGGATCTTCTCGAAACAAAATTTCCTTTTCTTCCGCAAGCGCAATAATCTTCTTCGGCAGTCGCGATGCATTCTTCAGGAACTTTGGCGAGTACCCGACATTCATACAACGATTATTTCTTCCTGAGCTCTTGTCTACGACGAATCGCGAGTGCCTCACTTATCGAACTGGCAGTAATGGTTCTTCCTTCAGCATGATCATGCAGGCCTTCTTCAACTAATTTGTCCAAATCAGTTGCCGCTTTGCCAGTGAGATAGTAAGTAGGTATAGCTGCATCAAGGAGTTGGCGGTATGTTTTAACAGGTAATGTAACAGAACCTCTGCTCTTTGAAGCGGCTTTCTTAAGTTTAAGTAGAGTGGCAGTGGTCATCGCCACCACTATAACATATTTACTACCAAGCGAGCCGAGTGAAGAATGTGTGTCTTCAAACATTCTTCCGAGGCAAGCGCAGGGAGAAAGCTTGGCTCTGCAAGCTTACAGACCAATCAATACAGGAATAACCATCGGGGCTTTGTTGGTGCGTTGGAAGAGATAGCCCGCCATCACATCGGTAAGATTATTCTTCACATAATCCAGATCAATCGGATTCATATTGTGCGTAGAATCTTCAACAGTTTTCTTAATAAGAACACGTGCTTCGTTTAAGAGATTCTGCGATTCGCGTAGATAGATGAATCCGCGACTGATGATGTCCGGCGACTTGCGCAACTTGCCAGTCTTGAGGTTCACACTCGCGATAATCACGAACATACCGTCCTTTGCGAGTGACTGGCGATCGCGGATAACGACTTCTTGTATGTCACCAATACTGAATCCGTCGACGACCATCGGTGCTGAAGGGACTTTCTGTTTGTGAATATTCATCCGTTCGCCGTCCTCGATATCGATAACGAAGCCGTTATCTGGGACAACAATATTCTCTCTCGGGAATCCTGATTGCTCTACTGCTTTTGCATGACAGCGAAGCATCGAGTGGTAGCCGTAGCAGGGCATAAAGAACTTCGGATGGACCTGTTTATTAATCCATACCAGTTCGCCCGTGTTACCGTGGCCCGTTGAGTGGACGTCTGAAGAGCGGTAGTGGATAAGATTAACTCCGTGACGATACAGATTGTCCTTCAGCTTCTGTACGGCGATTTCGTTGCCTGGGATAACTGAGGAGGAGAGAACAATAGTGTCGCGGTCAGTAAGAGTAATGTATTTATTCTGCTTTGTGGCGATGCGCATAAGAGCTGCGAACTCTTCTCCCTGGGCTCCGGTCGAGAGAATAACGATTTTATCAGGTGAGTATTTATCGATATCTTGTTCGGGGATGATCGTGTTCTTGTCTATTTTTAGAAGACCGGTCTTCTCGGCTATCTCGAGATTGGTCTTTATCGAACGACCTTCAAGAACGATTTTCTTATGGTATTTTTCCGCAGCTTCCATGATATGGATCATGCGTTCGAACTGTGAGGCGAAGGTACCGATGATAAGACGCCCCGAGACGGTCTTGATGATGTCTTCGAGTGTTTGGATAACGCGTATCTCAGGAATAGAGAATCCATCTTTCTCAGCGTTGGTAGAATCCGCAATGAAGAAAATATTTTTGTCTTTGCCGATAGCACCCCAGGTCTTCACTTCGCGTTCTGAAGGGATACCTTCATCGTGTTCGAGCTTCAAATCGCCGGTAATAACCACATTGCCTTGTGGCGTTTCTATCGATACACCCATTGAATCAGGGATTGAGTGCGTAACAGGGAAGAACTTAACTCTCGTGGATCCGATAGTTACTGATTGTCCGACTTCGACGATGTTTATTTCTGGTTTTGGAATATCAGGATATTCTTCTTGGCGTTTCTGAATCATTATCGAAGTGAGGTTCTGAGTATAGATAGGTGGCGTACCGAAGCGGGGAAGGATAAAAGGAATACCGCCGATGTGGTCGAGGTGGCCGTGAGTGATAATGACGCCCTTCACGCGACTCGCGTTCTTCTCGAGGTATTTAGTATTCGGAAGAATATAGTCGACGCCGGGAGATATGTCTTCAGATACGAATTGGAATCCTGCATCGAGGATGAGGATGTCTCCAGTCGCGCCGATTTCAACAGCAATCATATTGCGTCCGACTTCCTCTACTCCGCCGAGAGGAATGATTCGAGCGGTTGTTGGGCCAGCTGGTTCAGGGAAGTAGTCAGCATTTTTAACCACTCGCGTTTGGTTCGCTGCTGGGCGGCGAAGAATGCGCTGAATGCGGCGAGATACTCCTCCCGGGCGTGGTGCTGCATGACTTGAAGGACGACCCCCAGAAGAACGATCGAAGCGTCGTGCTCCGTGTGGTGCTGGTCGCGCGTCACGCTCTGTGCGCGGTTTTGACTGGTGTGGAGCAGGTGCTGATGCTGGTGCTGGCGCGGGTGCTGATGAATTCATATGAATGTAATTATTTATTTAATAGGTACTAAAAATGGCCACACCGCATCGGTCGAACGATACCAAGACGCGACAGTCGCGAAACGATCTGAAGGAGCGATGATTTGCGGAAGTTGAACACCTCTCATGTCGTTTGGCACGGTATAGGTAAAGTCTGGCGCATAGAGGAATGCTGCCGGATATTCTGAAGCGACAATGTCTTCGATTTTTTGAAGATCAGACGCTCTGATTTTTGGGTCAGCAGAACTCCGCACTTCTTCGAGAAGTGTATCCACGGTTTTATTTGCATAGAGAGCGATATTAAGACCGGGATCATTGCGTTCTTGTGAATCCCAGAAAGCATAAAGGTCTTGGTCGCGGCCTATCACCATCCCATAAAGAAGTGCCTCATACTTTCGTGGTCGAATAACATTCTGAGAGAGATCACCCGGCTCATAGAGTTCGATAGTGACTGGTATGCCGAGTTTTTCCCAATCTGTTTTTACTGCACTTGCGACGTTTTTTAGTTCGGGAATGTTCGAAGTACGAATAGTAATAGTATCGAGCGTTTGTTTTGCTTTATTATTTTCCCATATGTGTTCAGTCTCGCTATAACTCCATCCGGCTGATTCTAATACTTGTCTTGCAGCGGCAGTCGCATCTTCTGATTCGGGAACAGAAACTTGTGTGACTGACCCTCCTGGTGGCACAGGCCCCATGATCGCTGTGGCATACCCTCCAAGAACAGTCTCAATGAGAGTTTTTCGATTTATCGCGATCGAGAGTGCTTTACGTACTTCTGTTCGAGCATACACTTGTTTTTGGCTTGGATTCCAGAACACACCGAAGACACGAGCATAAGAAGAAGTTAAAGCTCTTGGTGTCGAAACGTCATATGCGCTTTCTATAGCACCACTCTCAAGGGCGTTTGCGAGATCTTCAGTGCGTGAGTAGAAATTAAAGCGGATACCATCAAGATATGGTCGACCAAGCGCATAATAGGGATTCTGAACAAGTGATGCTTTTTCTATAAGACCAGAAGCGTTGCGGGAGATACTTGAAATTTTGAATGGTCCTGCGCCGACCGGATTTGTCTCGAGGTCAGAAAAAGGGAATTGCTCGTTTGATATCTTTTCCCAGAGGCGAGACGGTAGGATACCAAGTGTGGTGAGTCCGAGAAATGGTGTGTAGGGTTTCGGGAGAATAAATCGTACGGTGCGTTGATCAACGATCTCGACGCGTATACCGGACCACGCAGTATATTCAGGACTTTTAAGTGTGGAGTCCTGTGCTTTCCCTACGGTAAAGGCGATATCACTTGCGGTGACTGGGGTGCCATCTGAGAATTTCGTGTTCTCTCGTATAGTAAACGTATAGGTTTTTCCATCAGAGGAAATGGTGTAGCTCTCGGCGAGCACTGGTACGAGTGTGCCAGAACCTGAGAGGCCCATAAGTCCGGCATAGGTGAGGGTTGAAAGATCGCGGTCAGCGTCACTAATAGCAAGAAGAGGATTTATAAAGCGCGGACTCCCGACCTCTCCTTCGGTGAGAACTCCACCATACGCGGGTATCTCTACGAGAAATGATTGTTCGAGCGCGTACAAACCAGTAATAGACGCAATACCTAAAAGAGCTGCAAGCACATAAAATATAAAACGATCTCCCGGAGAAAATGCACGAATACGTTTATGGAGGCTCTCAAAGAGAGGAATACGCCACGAGCGCATCAGATGTGATCGTACACGAAGAACCCATTCGTGTTTGTTCGAGACACTCTCTGGAGAGAGCTGTTGCTCGTCGTTCATGATCCTGCCAGAAGGAAGTTCGCTATTGCTGCGAGTACGAGAAGTACTGCGATAACGATTGTCGCATTGAATAGAAATTTCTCGGCGCCTCTTCGCTTATAGAATGTTGACGCGAAATTATCGCCTCCGAATGCCCCTCCTAAGGTCGAACCGCGCTGTTGGAGCACGATACCGATAATAAGGAGGACTGAGAGGATGATTTCTGCGTATGGCAGTGCCGATACGAATGCTTTCATCTGTGCCCCGATAGTATCATAAATGGGGAAGTCAGTGCAAGTCACCCCTCGTGGCGAGGGTGTGTAAAAGAAAACCTCATTCGAAACACAGGTTTCGAATGAGGTTTATCCAAGCATTACCACAATGCAGACTAGTGAAAAAACACCTGCGAGAAGAGTGAACAAAAGACAGAGTGCTCTCACTGTGGCATCACGGCATTTGCAGGTTAAGAAGTGTAGGGCGAAATAAAAACTCGCCAGAGACAAAAAGAAAAAAAGAGCAATCAAAAACATAACACATCTCCTATGTTTTTAGGTTAAGAGTGTCCTAAAACCAATAATGGCAAACAGTACTGTTTTGTCAAGCATTGCTATATAGCGAGATTTTGGTCTATACTCCCTTCACGAGAGAGGGCGTTTATCCATTTATATAGAACGATATGGCAAAGAAACTTTCACTCAAGCCGCTTGGCGATCGCATTGTGGTTCTCCCATCTGAAAAAGAAGGCGAGAAGAAACTCGCGTCAGGAATTATTATTCCTGAGACGGCGAATAAAGAGAAGCTCATAAAAGGCGAAGTTATTTCCGTCGGTCCCGGTCGCCGTACTGACGAAGGGAAGCGTCTTCCAATAGAAGTGAAGCCGGGCGATACGGTCTATTTCAAAAAACCCTGGGACGAGCCGATAAAAATAAATGATGTTGAGTACTATGTGATTTCAGAGTCCGACATTTTGCTTACCGCTTAAACCTTATCCCTTACATCTATTCCTATGGCAAAACAAATTCTTTTTTCTGAGGACGCACGAAAAAATATTATGAAAGGTGTCGCGCAGGCGGCACGCGCGGTGAAGGTAACTCTGGGGCCAAAAGGGCGTAATGTCGTCATCGAGCGATCGTATGGCGGTCCACGCATTACGAACGACGGAGTCTCTATCGCCAAAGAAATCTCTCTGAAAGATCGATTTGAAAATATGGGCGCAGAAATCGTGAAAGAAGTGGCGAGCAAGACGAACGACACTGTCGGTGACGGTACGACTACTTCTGTTGTTTTATTTGAAGCGCTCGTTGAAGAAGGTCTTTCCAAAGTGATGAAGGGAGCGAATGCGATGAGTATTCGAAGCGGAATGGAAAAAGCAAAGGATGCGGCGCTTGCCGAACTGAAGAAGATGGCCAAGCCAGTGAATGGGAAAGTAGAAGTGAAACAAGTCGCTTCTATTTCAGCAGAATCTGAAGTGCTCGGTTCTATTATTGCTGAAGCAGTGGAGAAAGTGGGTGCTTCGGGCGTAGTGACTGTTGAAGAATCACAAGGAATGGAGCTCTCTTATGAAGTTGTTGAAGGTCTTCAGATAGATAAGGGCTATGTCTCGGCCTATATGATTACGAATCCGGAACGGATGGAAGCCGAGATGAAGGACGCACTCGTTCTTATTACTGATAAGAAGATTGGAAATATACAGGAGATTTTGCCGGTTCTCGAGAAAATCGCACAGTCGGGAAAGAAAGAATTGGTGATTATTGCTGACGATATCGAGGGTGACGCGCTCGCGACCTTCGTGGTGAATAAATTGCGTGGCACCTTTAGCGTGCTTGCGGTTAAAGCACCGGGCTACGGCGATCGAAAGAAAGAGATGCTTGCTGATATTGCGACTATCGTCGGCGGACAAGTTATTTCTGACGACGTGGGTATTAAGTTCGACAGTATGACGCTCGGAATGCTCGGTAAGGCTGCACGTGTTGTGTCGACGAAGGACTCCACTACTATCGTAGGAGGAAAGGGTAAGAAAACCGATATTACCGCGCGACTCGCCCAACTGAAGGCGCAGATGGAGAATACTGATTCAAAGTTTGATAAAGAGAAATTAGAAGAACGTATTGCAAAACTTTCTGGCGGTGTCGCAGTTATTTCGGTTGGTGCGGCAACTGAAACCGAGATGAAATATCTGAAAGATAAAATTGACGATGCGGTGAAAGCGACCAAGGCATCAATCGAAGAAGGTATCGTCCCTGGCGGCGGCACGGCGCTCGCGAAGATAGCGAAGAAACTCTCGGCGCATAGCGGAAAGATGAACGCTGATGAACAAACTGGTTTTGATATTGTCATCCATGCTCTTGAAGCTCCACTCGCACAAATAGCGATAAATGCCGGCAAAGATGATGCGATGATTATCGTTTCGAAGGTGCAGTCAGGAAAGGTGAATGCTGGTTATGACGCAATGGCAGACGAAATTATCGAAGATATGCTCGCTTCGGGCATTGTTGACCCAGCGAAGATGCCGCGTATGGCACTCGAGAATGCTATCTCTGCCGCAGCGATACTCCTCACGACTGAAGTGGCGATTGCCGATATTCCAGAACCGAAAAAAGAATCCTCAGGTGGAAATGGCGGAATGGGAATGGATTATTAAATAGTTAAATTAAAAAATAAAAGAACCGCCGCCCGCCACAACTTCGCAGATGTTGGCGGGCGGCGATTCTGTGTTTGGTATAATAAATATATATGAAAAAGGGTAAAATCCCCGACAATCAAATCGCTTTTTATCAGGCACCCGATGGGTCGGTGAACATTGAAGTCCTCTACGCAGAAGAAAATATCTGGCTAACGCAAAAGCGCATGGCCGAGCTTTTTGATACGACGCCTCAAAATATTACTCAGCATCTGAAAAATATTTACGCGGCTGGCGAATTGGATGAAGCGGCAACTTGTAAGGATTTCTTACAAGTTCAAAATGAAGGCGGGCGGGATATTGAAAGAAATTCCAAGATGTATTCCTTGGAGACAATCATCGCCGTCGGCTATCGGGTGAATTCAGAGCGGGGTATGCAGTTTCGTCAGTGGGCGACCGGCATATTGAAAAACTATATTCATAAGGGTTATGTTCTAGATAGTAATCGCATGAAATATGGCTCTCGCTTCAGCGTCAGATATTTTGACGAACTGTACGAAGAAATCAAAGATATCCGCACCAGCGAGCGGATGATTTATCAAAAAATTACGGATATTTACGCGACGGCAATTGATTATTCGCCAAAAGCGTATGAGAGTAAAGAATTTTTTGCGACCGTGCAGAACAAACTACATTTTGCCATCACCGGTAAAACCGCGGCAGAAATTATCACTGAACGAGTAAACAGCAAGAAAGAAAAAATGGGGCTAACCTCATGGCGACATTCTCCGCAAGGAAAAATTATGCCAAGCGACACGGTTATAGCTAAAAATTATTTGGATAAAAAAGAACTAACTCATTTGAACAGCATCGGCAATATGTACCTTGATTATGCCGAACTGCAAGCGGCGCGCGGGAAAGTGATGACTATGAAGGATTGGATTGCGAAGCTAAACGCCTTTCTCAAATTCAGTGAATATGAAATCCTGACGAACGCTGGAAAGATTAGCCATGAAGTGGCAGAAACGCTGGCGCTGGACGAGTTCGAAAAATACCGCAAGAAGCAAGATAAAAACTACATTTCCGATTTTGACAGGGAAGTGAAGAATCTTCTAGACAAGAAAAAGTAGGGTATACTGGAAGCATCAAATATGTATGATAAAAACACTCAAATTAGCACAGCCGAAACGAGAGAGAGAGAGAGAGAGAGAGTAAATAGCCCCCTTTATTTTTTCAATAAAAATGTTTTTCACTATGTGCATACCCAGTATGCACAACAGGGTCGTTTTGTCTTTTTCATTTTCTCAATAATTTTGGGGAGTTTTTTGTTTATGGGGAATGCTTTGGCAGATTTCAATTCTGTATATTTAAATTATGCAAGCAATACTGCAGGCTCGCAAATTCTTGATGTTTATCAAGAAATGAATGGAGCAGGAACTGCAACTGATAAATGGGTTCGGTGGAGACTAAAACAATATTCGGGTGGAAATGGGGCATGGGAAGTACTGGACCCTTCTTATGGAAGAATTTCCACTTTAACTTTAGAAACAGATCGAGACGATTTTACCTACAATAATGGTTCTGATGATTCTGGTGGTTACACAACTTGGACAGATTACTCCATAGGAAATATTGTTGGTAAAAGAAGAGATTCTTTATCGGGATATAACCAATATAGCGCTTTTGCGACTTACACCGCTACCGCAGATTACGATGAAGTTTATCTTGGTGTTCATAACAATTCAGTAAATGGTATCATAAGAATTAAAATAAATGATGTAATTTCTTCATCTGGCATAGATTTAAATTCTAATGGAGAATATGATGAAGCTGCACATGGATCGGATAATACGAATGTCTATTGGATACATATCGGTTCTACAATTCACAATGGTGATGTTATTAAAATTGAGGTAAAAGGAGATACAACAGGAGATCGGCATACTATAACAGGTTTAAGGTTTTATAATAATGAAGGTAACCCCGGTGATTCTGGCTGGACTTATGTGAGATCGAAAGCTTTAACTAGTTCTGGAAGTTCTCAAAGTATCGCAATAAGTGGCCATGTCGATAGCCAAGTAAACGAATTTATGTTCGGCGTTGCTCATGCCGGTCATGAATATAACGCGAATTTATCAATTGATATTGACGGGACAATTTATACTTTAGGTGATAATCTTATGCTTGGCCAAACAGCAAGCGGAAGTTTACTAACTGCGGAGGAATCATCAACCGGTTATGGAGATACTCAAACCACAGACGATTTTGGTACTTTGAATAGAACTTTTACATGGCACGATAATATACATACTCAATCTTGGAGTTTAGATTTTACTACAGATTATGTTGCGGCTACTGTTTACGCTTCAATGTGGCCTACTGTTTCTAATACAAACAAGATTTTTAGATATGCCGATGTTGGCTCTAATTTTGTTGTTTTGCTTCCAAACGGTATCGTTGCCGGTTCATCTCCATATGCATCATCTGGTGCATCAAATACAGATATTTTCTATGGAGGTATAGCCAATCTCAAAATGACATTTCAAACCACAGCCCCTGTAACATCTAATTTTATATGGGTAGTAGATAACGAGTACCATAAAGCATATTTTAGAGTGGGCAATTGGGAAAAAACTTGGCATACTGGAGAAACAATGGGAGGACATACAACCACTTTTACTCTTGATTACCAAACTCCGGAATCAATTGATTGGAACGGAAAAACTTTATATGTTGCAAAGCCAATGACAATAAGCGATTCAACTGAATTACTTCCTTTTGATGGTAATAATTTAATTGTAAAATACAGGACTGACGTGTCGACGAGTTTAACTTTCACTGGAGTAGCTCCTGTAAGAACTTCTTTTACAAGTGGAAATGACGATAGTATTGGGTCAATAAATGCTTATTCAACAGGAGCCCCCACTAAAGGTGATTGGGCCGGTATTACTGTTTCTGGAAACGTTAATGTTTCATACAATGTCATTAATTATGCCACAACTGGTTTAACTTTAAGCGACAATACAAACGCTTACAACAATACTTTATATAACGATTCCACGGGGATCAACGCCGCAGTTGATTCTATAGTTGAAAATAACATTTTCAGCAGTAATACGACTAATACAACTGGAGCAGGAGCTTTTGATTACAATACATATAGTGGCAACATTGAGACAAACGGAAAAAATGAAGCTCCGTATTTTCCGAATCTGAGTTCAGAAATTTTGGGAGTTGCTGCGACATCAACTGCCATCGACGCTGGCACATCAGTGGGCCTCACCACCGACTACGCCTCCAACTCCATATACGGCGTCCCAGACATCGGAGCGTATGAGTATCAACCGCCATACACATTTGCTCTCAACAAGATTCCAACCACCGGCAGTATCCGCCTCTATTCCGACGGCAAATATCGCGCTCTAACAGCGACCACTTCTTCCGCAACTGGTACATTCTCCGTCACTCCTGTCGGTGGCTTCTATACCGCCTCCACTAGTCAATATATGGATGTCACCATTGATTCTTGGCTCACATCCGGCACCAAGAACAAACAATGGACCGCCACCTCCAGTATCGCCGCCTTCAACACCCACGCCACCAGCACCGTCTATACCATCGGCGACCTCGCTCCTAGTACCTATTACAAATTCGCCCTCGACAGTTCACCCAGCACCACCATCACCGGAGACACCTGCAACACAAACGGCAGTTGTCTCTCCGACGCTAATGGCTCGGTCACCTTCACCTATACCGGTGGCTATTCCACCCACACCTTCGCCCTCACCAAAGACACCACTGCTCCCGCATCCTTCACCTTAACCGCCCCAGCTAACAATGACGGCATCTCGAAAGGAGGCACCCTCTCTTGGACCGCTTCTTCTGACACTGAATCAGGTCTTGCCCCCTATGAGCTCTATATCGATGACACTCTC